>NZ_JBMDKW010000049.1:0-389 GCF_057809915.1 Sphingobium sp. FG11 | reverse complement strand
GCCCCTCCGCGTCCAGTTCACGCGGAAGGGAGATTTCCACTTCGCGGGCAAGCTGGGCGTCCTTGCGCCGCTCCGCCGCCTCGACGCCGTTCCACAGACTGGCGCGATCGAGCATCCAGTCGGGCGTGCGATCGGGGGCCATAATCTCGCGATGCTCGATGTCCGACTTGCGCGTGTAGTCGTGGCATTTGCCAAGGCGCTCGTCGGTCAGCCGCTCGCCCGAGCGATAGGCGGCGGCGGCGACCGCGCTGCGTCCGGTGGCCCGCGAAATGACTTTGACCGAACAATGGTAGATCGCCACGACGCCGCGCCCTTCTTCCTTACTGCACTTAAGGGGGAGCCGTCCGGCGGGGGCAACGCCCCCACTAGGACCACGCACATTGGGAACC
>NZ_JBMDKW010000048.1:0-435 GCF_057809915.1 Sphingobium sp. FG11 | reverse complement strand
AATTGACGTGATGATGGCTGTCTACTTCATCTACCAATTGAGCACTGGCGAGCCGTTGCTGAAAATTGGACGCGCCAAGGACATTTATCAGCGCCGCGACGCGTTGCAGACCGGCAATCCGCATACGCTGGTGCTGGTCGGGTGGATTCAGTCCGATGCGGAAAGCCTCCTTGAGGCACAGTTGCACCGCAAGCATCATGCGCGCCGGCCGCGATGGCTTCGTCGCGGGACACGCCGACGCATTCGAAGTCATCGGCCATGATCGGGACGCCGTCCCTGAATATCTCGGCGTCTGGGAATGGGCGGATCTCGAACTCGAGGAATGCTGTCCATTTTGCGGCGCAATGTACGGGATGCATTTCCAGGAGGCGTCCCAGGCTTATCACTGCATCAGCTGCGGGCGCCTGGGGCCGGACTTCATCCAAGCTGGCGACA
>NZ_JBMDKW010000047.1:0-482 GCF_057809915.1 Sphingobium sp. FG11 | reverse complement strand
GATAGCCAAGCGCACCGGTCTATCGCCACGGCGCTGGGCGTTCAGGCCATCGAGCATCATCACAAGCGTGTACGGTTCTTCTCTACGGTCGAGCTGGTCAACGCGCTGGAACAGGAGAAAGCGCAGGGCAAGGCTGGGCAGATCGCCAATCGCCTGATCCACTCCGATCTCGTGATCCTCGACGAGCTTGGTTATCTTCCGTTCAGCGCTGCAGCCGATGCTCTGCTGTTCCATCTGTTGAGCAAACTCTACGAGCGCACCAGCGTCATCATCACCACCAACTTGAGCTTCAGCGAATGGGCCACCGTGTTCGGTGACGCCAAGATGACCACCGCGCTCCTCGATCGGCTCACCCATCACTGCCACATCCTTGAGACCGGCAACGACAGCTTCCGGTTCAAGAACAGCTCAGCAGCCCAAAACCCGGAAGGAGAAAACCCCATCTTGACCCACCCCTGACATCCGAAACATAATCGCAAGGT
>NZ_JBMDKW010000046.1:0-493 GCF_057809915.1 Sphingobium sp. FG11 | reverse complement strand
CGCCGCTCCCGGTTGCGCGCCTGCACCCCGCGCTGTTCGTCGCCGCGCTCGGTGGCCGTGCCCTTCCGCTCCATCGCCACCGCCGACAACGGCATCTTGCCCAACGGCTCCCGGCCTAGATCCTCTTGGCCCTCCGCGTCACCCCTTGTCCGCGCCGCCTCGCGCTGATCTTTGAGCGACCGATGGTCTATGCGCTCATCGCACCCGGCCCGTTCCAGCGCCTGGTTGGCATGGTCGGCCCAAGAGGCCCGCCACCCCTCAAGCCGCTCGGCCGCATTCCAGTCCCGGTTTTTCTTCCCGAACCCCTCGCCGGTCAGGTCACGCATGGTCAGCATGACATGCGCGTGCGGTTGCTCCTGCCCGTCTGCCGAATGGCCCCGGTGCAACGACACGTCCGCAATCATGCCCTGGGACACGAACTGCTCGCGCACATAGGTCTCGACCAGGGCGCGCCGCCCCTCCGCGTCCAGTTCACGCGGAAGGGAGATTTCCA
>NZ_JBMDKW010000045.1:0-517 GCF_057809915.1 Sphingobium sp. FG11 | reverse complement strand
CATCTGCATCGCTGCCACGGTCATCTTCTGGCTCAATCAATGAGTCCTGACCCTAATCTCAACAGACTGCCGGCCCAATATCCGTCATTCCGCGGCACCGTTCGGGTAAACGTCCGCGGTCCGCTGCTGGCTGGACCTGCCGTTCAAAAAGTCGCGAGGGAATGACAGCAAAGTCCCAAACCCGGTCTTTCAATAGCTCTTTATGTCGACGGCATAAACGGCGTGTTTTAAGATATACGAGAGGCCCATTGGATGGCGCTGATTGACATGAGATCGCCGAAGTTGAAAGCATATCGCGTTACCAATATTTCTGTATATCCAGCCGTGTACACACAGAGCGCGTATCATAGCGATAATCCGTGTATACACGTAAATGAAACATTGCCTCAAAAGCCGCAGTCATCCGCCATCGACCATCTTCCTGTAACTTCCTGTATCCCCCTAATTGTATAGATTAGACGCTTTACACCGAGAATGTCGGCGGTTCGAGCCCGTCATCGCCCACCATATTCCCGTC
>NZ_JBMDKW010000044.1:0-579 GCF_057809915.1 Sphingobium sp. FG11 | reverse complement strand
ACCAAACCACGTCGTTCGCGGGAGGCGGTTCGGACGTCCGCATCTGACACAAGCGATCGTACGCTCACCATGAACCAAGCGGACGACAGCCGCTCGAGGCCTGTGATCATAGTTACCATTTTGCCCAACTTGGCGCCAACAATTCGACGTGAACTTCTGAAACCAGCAAACCCTGCGAATGCTGAACCGGATGCTGGTGTCACCATCGACGGGCTTTGACATCGTTCGGCAGTAAGTGACGGTCTCGGAATATGCCAATCAGACAATTTCGGAATCGGCGCTGACTGGAGGCGAGTTGTCCCTTAGGTTACCACCATCGACGCGCGACGTGTGAGCCAACTCGACGACAATATCAAATCGACTGATTTGTTCACATTGCCACAAGTTGGCTACGTGCAAATCATAGAATGGCCCGCTCTGCGATGTAGTGCGGAATGTCAGTCTCACCGAGTCCGGCTGGCGCGCCGGCCATGACCCACTGAACTGGCCATTTGGGCACCCTGTGTCGCTGTCTGGCCCTGTCTTTGTTGATTGCCGTTGAGAAGTGACCCGGGGAGGCCAGTAATTTCCACTGAGAAG
>NZ_JBMDKW010000043.1:0-699 GCF_057809915.1 Sphingobium sp. FG11 | reverse complement strand
AGGTGGGTCACTTCTCGATGAAAACCCCGGGTCACTTCTCAACGGCAATCAACACGCTTGCCGCCGAATTTCATTTTCTCCACCCGGTAGAACTTCACCGGGTCCGGGATATGCGCCAGCGCCAATGCGCCTTGAGCGATGGTGACGGGGAACGGTTCCGCCTGTTCGAAATTGACGTGCAGCGCCGCCAAGTCACGCCCCGCCTTAGAAAAATGCCAGAAGTCAGCAGCGGTTTTCACGCGGGGGATGCGTGGCAACTGCTTGGTGAGGTTGTCGGCAAAACGGGCGCGGTATTCCTCTGAATGCAGCAAGCCATAGGTGTAGTAGAACAAGTCTTTCTTGCTGATCGCCTGACCGGAATAGGCGGCCTGAAAATGCGCCAGCCCCGCATCGGTGATGCCATCGCGTCGCACGATACGGGTTTCGGTATGGCCCTGTTCAAACAGGCCGGGTTGGCTTTCGCTCATTCCCCGCCCTCCATCTCGTAGAGAAACATCGGAAAGCACTGACTGCCCTCGATATCCGCCATGTGAAGGCTCGGGAGGGCGTTGCTCATCAGTGCCGTGAAGGGCTGTTTCTGGCCCCCGCTCGACGTGCAAATCACCAAGTTCCGTTCTTGCGCCTCCGTCAGTGTTGGGTATAATTGTGCTGTGCTGTGCTGTGCTGTGCTGTGCTGTGCTGTGCTGTGCTGTGCTGTGC
>NZ_JBMDKW010000042.1:0-712 GCF_057809915.1 Sphingobium sp. FG11 | reverse complement strand
TGTCATTGGAGGTCGCGGCATTCTTACGGAACGCTTCTTGAGGGACAAGCGGGGCGTTGCCTTGGAGCCTGAAGAGCGTGCGCTGCTCGAAGCCTCCATCACCGAGGTGAGGAGCCTGGAGCCGAGAACGACCATCGTCCGGGCGGGCGATGTCCTGCACCAGAGCACGTTGCTGGTTGACGGCATATTGTCGCGCTATATCGATGATCGGAACGGCCTGCGCCAACTCGTGGCGGTGCATGTGCCGGGCGATTTCGTGGATCTTCATGGCTATCCGTTGAAACGGCTCGATCATGATGTCGCGACGATGACCATGGCGAAGGTCGCCATCGTTCCCCATCGCAGACTCGATGCGCTTCTTGCCGATCACCCGGTCCTGGCGCGCAAATTATGGTTTTCGACCCTGATCGATGCCGCGATCCATCGCGCCTGGCTCTTTCGGCTCGGTCGCCTCGATGGTGTCGGGCGCGTGGCGCATTTCCTGTGCGAGACCAATGCCCGCCTTGCGGCGGCAGGGCTGAGCGATGGTCACCGCTTTACGCTTGGACTGACCCAGGCGGATCTTTCGGAGATTTGCGGCCTGACGAGCGTCCATGTGAACAGGGTTCTTCGCCAATTGCGCGAGGAGCGGCTTTGCGTGTTCCGTTCGTCGCGCGTGGAAATCCTGGACCTCGAAGCTCTTGTCGAGCGCGGCCAGTTCGATCCGGATTAT
>NZ_JBMDKW010000041.1:0-718 GCF_057809915.1 Sphingobium sp. FG11 | reverse complement strand
AATGGCGGAGAAGGGTGGAAAGGGGACGGTCGGCTTCCGGCCGCTCCGAGCGTGTTACCAAACATTAGGGAATTTGCGTTAGCCGCTGGGCTCCCTTTGTGGAGATTGACATGCGTGCCACCCTCCTTCTGGTCGCTTTTGCGCTGACCGTTCCCACTGCTTCTACTGCTCGTGATGATAGCGGCCGTTATGGGCCAATGGATGGCCGAGGCGACGGTTATAAAAATAAGATTGCGAAAGACGGATTTTGGGAAATCACAGGCGGCGTTAGCGGCTATAGCCGAGCGAGTGCGGCGGATTTCGCGATCTATCGGGCGGCTGAAATGGCACGGGCAGAAGGTCATCGTTATGTAGAAATCCATGATGCCGTAAGCCGGCAGAATCGGTCAACTGGCGCAGAAAGCGTTACATTATTCGCCCGGCCCATTGATGCTCCAGTTCATCCATCTGCCTGTCGGTCGGGCAAGCCGAAACGCTGCTATACGGCGGACCTAGCACTGGTGTTTGCTCGCCTGAGCGGGGAGGACGGCAATCACCCCGGCGTGGCTGCACCTAGCTATATCGACAAGTTCGGACGAACTGTTACTCAAAGTGGATTTGGCACGGGCGCGGTGGGCGTCCCGCCGCAATAACCCAATTACGGATTAGTTCAATTCATCCTCAACTGATGGCCGCTTTCAGGCGTGGTGTTTCTGAATATTACGGCGCTTTCTGGTCG
>NZ_JBMDKW010000040.1:0-840 GCF_057809915.1 Sphingobium sp. FG11 | reverse complement strand
TAGGGTCAGGACTCACTGATCAGAGCCAGAAGATGACGGTGGCTGCCAGTGCGATGGCGGAGAAGAAGACCGTTGGACACCGATCGTAGCGGGTGGCGACGCGACGCCAGTCCTTCAAGCGTCCGAACATGATCTCGATACGGCTGCGGCGTCTGTACCGGCGCTTGTCGTATTTGACGGGTTGGAGGCGAGATTTCCGACCTGGGATGCAGGGTTCAATACCCTTGGCCTGCAAGGCATCCCTGAACCAGTCGGCGTCGTAGCCGCGGTCGCCCAGCAGCCAGCGCGCCTTTGGCAGATCGTCCAGTAGCGCTGCCGCACCAGTGTAATCACTGATCTGGCCAGCAGTCATGAAGAAGCTGAGCGGGCGGCCGTTTGCGTCGGTGACAGCGTGAAGCTTCGTGTTCATGCCGCCTTTGGTGCGACCGATCAGGCGCCCAAGATCCCCTTTTTAACCCGCAGGCTCGATGCCGTGCGGTGCGCCTTCAAATAGGTGGCGTCGATCATGACGGTCTTCGGATCGGAACCCTCGGCCGCCAACCCTTCCATCATGCGGAGGAAGATGCCCATCTCACCCCAGCGCTTCCAACGGTTGTACAGCGTCTTGTGAGGGCCATACTCCTTCGGCGCATCCCGCCATCGCAGCCCGTTGCGATTGACGAAAACAATGCCGCTCAACACCCGACGATCATCAACGCGCGGCTTGCCGTGGCTCTTGGGAAAGTACGGCCGCAAACGCGCCATCTGCTCATTTGTCAGCCAGTATAGGTCACCCATCCTCAGTCTCCTTACAGAGCCTGAATCAGATCGCGCCTCTCAAATCAATGGGTCCTGACCCTA
>NZ_JBMDKW010000004.1:0-256931 GCF_057809915.1 Sphingobium sp. FG11 | reverse complement strand
AAGGTGGGTCACTTCTCGATGAAAACCCCGGGTCACTTCTCAACGGCAATCAACACTGCCTGGTTCACGCGCGTGACGAGTGGGTGGAGAAAGCGGAAGCCGACAGCGGGATTACGCCCTCAAGCCCGAGATCGCCCACGCGTTCGCTGGGAACTTGGCGGCTTATGGCGTGTGGAAGATCTGGCGTCAGATGAATGCTGGAGGGCGCTCACGTCGCCCGCTGCACCCATGAACATATGATGCGCGAAACGGGCTTGGCGGGTGTGATTCGGGGAAGCCGGTTAGCACGAAGATCTGCGATCGGGCCGCGCCATGCCCGGCGACCACGTCAACCATCCGTTCGCTGCGCTAGCGTCCAACATATTGTGGGTGTCAAACTTTACCTCCGTCGCGACCTGGGCAGGCTTCGCCCACGTCGCCCACGTCGCCCACGTCATCGATACCTACGCCAGGCGGATCGTCGGCTGGCGGGCCAGTAGGAAGGCGCATGCCAGCTTGGAGAAGTTGACGGTGATACCGGACCTGGGATCGCAGGTCATGTTGACGGGGTGGGCGAGTCCGGCGCATCGGGCGGGACGGCAACGGGAGTGGTCACGGTATTCACACCCTGCCCCGGAAGGCGCGGATGTAATCGGGCCGCAGTCCGCGCTGCACTTCGCCATAGGCCGTGCGGCCCTCGCACTCCCATCGCACCGAGCAGATGACCGCCTCGAGCGTGGGCCACGGGTACCAGGGGCAGGCCGCAAGGATCGTGCCCTTCATCTCGTAGGTCCGCCCATCGGCATCCGTCAGTTCCATCTCGACGGTTTCGGGGAAGAGGGTGCCCGCCGTACGCCGGCTGCGCTTGTGTGAGGAGACCAGCGGGATCAGCTTGCCGTCGCGCCACACCCAGCCGAGCTTGAGGGGATCGCCGGGCGACGCCTCGATGACGCCCTTCCAGTCCGGGTTGGTATCCAGGTTGTCCTGCGCGGTGCAGCCGAAGCTGAAGTCGTCGCCGAAGGTGCCCGTCATCCAGTCAATCGGCGGCATGCCCCCCGGCTGCAACGTATCCCGCCGCAGCTCTGACCAGGTGCGGTCACGGACGTTAAACCCCTCGACCGGGTAAGTCTTACCCCCCAGGGTCAGCTCGCCGGTGGTGCGCATCGCTTGTTCGAGGTGGTGACCGTTAGCGAGCACCATTGCCGGCATCACCGCCTCGTATGAGATGTCGAGCGCGTTCCCCCGGCTGGTGTCCGCGTAGCGCAGCCGGTGCTTGCGCATCGGCTCTTGCGTCGTGACGTGATAGCCGTTGGGCAGTTCGTAGTCGTAGAGGTCTCCGGCCAGGCATTCGTCGGAGGCGAAGGTTACCATGTCGAACAGCTCTGCCTCCAGAGGGCCGCGCTTGACGCCACGCCAGGCAAAGACTCCGCCGCTAACGACGCCGAGGTTCGGGTGGTGCCAGAGATACGTCATGCCGTGGATGTGCTCCTCGGGAACGCTGAATCCGAAATATTGCGTCTCGGTGAGCGCCGCATCGGTCTCGCCCTCGCGTGCCTCCGGATGCAACAGGTCGCAGGCCGGCGTGGGTTCGCTGAAGGATCGGTTCTGCTGTTCCCAGAAAACCTGCTGCTGGGTATCCTTGGACATATCTCTCTTCCGTTGACCGAAATGAGCCACCGCGGCTGCGACGGCATGCTGTGCTCGGTCACGCCGTAGACGCGCTCACCCGTGTTTTCAATCCTCGATTTCTTTGCGCAGGCGCTCGGTAACGAGGATTTCGTAGCGGAGTGGGTTGAGTTTATACCGTCTTTAGCAAACCCCTTTAACTCCGGCTTTCGGTTACAGAGATCGGGATACCGTGCAGCAAAACCTGTTCAGGGCCGACATCTCTCCACAGAGGGAAACGGTTATCGTGCCACGGGCCGCGAGATATGGCCAAAGCGTCATCGCGCCGATCGCGGCGGCGCCCATGGCGCACAGGAGCACTGCGCCGGCCGCCACGTCCTTGATACGCTTCACGACGGGATGGCGCGCGGGGTGCACCAGGTTGCACAGCTGCTCGATGGCGGTGTTGCTGGCTTCTGCGGCGAGGACGAGCGCGATGGACAGGATCAGCCACCGCCAGTCGGAAAGGCTGACACGCAGCGCCAGGCCCGCGCTTATCGCGGCCGATGACGCCGCCAGATGGATCCACGCATTATGCTCGTGGCGGAACAGATAGCGCAGCCCTTCGGCCGCATATCCGAAACTCCGCAGTCGGGCGAAAAGGCTGAATTCCGGTGGTCCAGCAATGGTTCGGGCATGGGGCCGCCACGTCAAGGGCGAGGTGCGAGCCAGGACGAACCTGCGCCATGGCCAGCAGACCGCGCCCATCAGCGCGGCAAGAAGTGTGCAGCAGATCAAGGTTTCGCACTCATGAAAGGGGCGTGATCGTCAAGGGGGTTCGCCCGACGAGATTGACCGCCAGGCTGGCTTCACCGCTTGCGCTGGCCCGTAGCAGCCCCGGCGCAGGTCCTTCGACGCGATAATGACGTTCCGGCTGAAGCCCCGCCAGACGGATCAGTTGGAGGCTATCGCGACCGCCGGGATAAAGGGTGAGCGAGAGGCACCCCCGATCTTCAACCGCGCGGGCGACGAGCACGGCGGGATAATCGGCTTCGGCAAGATGCGGACCTTCAGCCGCTTCTGACCTGTGGCCAACCAGATCAGCAAGACCGTTCTGATGATTGCACAGCGCGGCGAATTCCAGCGCATGCGCCCAGAGCGAAGCGCGGGGCCGATGACGCACGCCATCGAGAATCGTCGAGGGACATTGTCGATCAAGCATCTCGAGCATTGCCTCGGCGCTTTCGCCATCGCCCATCTCCACCGCAGCCGCTGCGCTTGCCGCAAGGCTGGACGCGCGGGAGAAGCCGTAGTTGCCGACATCGATCGGCCAGAAGGCGCGGTCCCAACGTCCATGGTCCAGCCGCGCGCGAACCCGGTTCCACTGCGCGGCGGCGAGATCGGGGAACAGTCCGTTGAGGAACAGGCAGGGAAATGCCTGCATGACGATGCCGCCGGCCATCGGCATGGCCATCCCGGTAAGGCTCGACTTGAACGGGATCATCTGCCCGTTTCGGGTCATGAACTCGGTCAACAGGCTGTCGCGGAATTTCGGGGCTATCGCGCTCCAGTTCGTATCGCCCGAGCGAGCATCGGCGGTGCGGATCGCCGTGGCGGTAATCAGGTTACAGAGCGGGTAGATCCAGTGCGGCTCGCAGGCCAGCAGGCCCCAGGGCGACTTTCGATATTGCGCGACGAGGAGGACGACCAGCGCCGGCAGGTCGTAGCATGATCGATGAGCGCCGATGCGCAGGTCGAGATGGCTGTCTCGCGCTATCGGTCGTCCGCCCGCGGTCTCAGCATAAGCGATCTGCGCCGCGACAAAGCCGCTATACATGATGTTGTCACGCGGCACGGGATCGGCGGACCGGCGCAGATGGCCCCACAGGCTTTCCAATGCCCAGTAGCGCCACATGCGGCGATCGCTCTGTTTCGCCAGCAGCAGTTCCTGCGCCTCGAGCATGTAACCGCTGAACGCAGGTAAGAAATGCGCGTGTGAAAGCGACAGCGCGTAGGACAGGAAGTTCACCTGGTAGCGCACCGCCGGCGTCTGAAACTGGTCGCGCCATTCGAATCCCTCGAACTGATCGACGGGCTGGAGCGCGCGGTCGAGCAGCAGGCGCTGGAGTTGCAACGCCGACATTTCGAGTTCGCCAGTGCGTGGGGCGGCAGTCATGACCGAAGCAGGAGCCGCTACTTTGGACGGCCTACCGCCGCGCGTTGCCACCAGGGCCAGCGCGACAAGCACCGGCATGCTGCCAGCGACCGGCAGTAGGGAGGATATATCGACCGGCGCAATTACCCTGTCCCCGGCAGCAAGGGCCGCGGCGAACGCGCTGCCAATCCAGACCAATATAGGTGCCAGCACATTACCTGTGCCGAACCACAGGATCAGAGCCATCATGAATGCTATACCCGTGCCGCCGACGGCGATGGCGGGGCCGATGACATTCGGGCCAACGAATATCGGTACGCTGAAGCCTGCACCCGGCGCCATGATCCCCAGTCCGATGGCCAGAAATCGCGTGCTGTGGGCTGCGTTTGCCACGGCCAACCCAACGGCAGCGATCAGGAGCAGGACTGCGATCGTCCGGCACTGCCGTCGCATCGTCAGTGAAGTATTCATTCGGCGAATCAAATAACTTTGTGCCACAAAGTTTATAGCCACATAAAAGGCCCGCCTCATGCCGGCTTCTCCAATATCCGAGGGGATATGCCGGTTTTCCCGGCCGTGGCCTGCGATGCTTTCTTCAGCACCTGCTCGAGCACGGTCAGATATTCGCCGAACCGCCCCAGCCCTTCGTCCGTCAGCTTGCAGCGCGTATGCGGGCGTTTGCCTTCATAGCCTTTTTCCAGAGCGACAAAGCCGGCTTCCTCCAGAACCTGGAGGTGGCGGCTGAGATTGCCGTCTGTCAGCCCGCACAGCGACTTGAGGTCTGAGAAACCAAGCCCGTCGCCATAGCCGGCAAGCGATGTGACGATGCTAAGCCGCGCCCTTTCATGGAAGATGCGATCCAGCCCGTCATAGGCATAAAGACCCGCTGAACCCGTCATCACAAATCCCCGGATGCGCGATGGAGCAGGCCTGCCATCAGCAACTGACCCATGCCGAATGGCAGGCCCATCATCCACGGCGTCGCCATATGATCCTGGCCAGCCAGCATGAGCACGGCGGTTGCGCAAAGCAGATACCACGCTGCGCCCCATGCGACGACACGGGGCAAATTCGTCACAGCCGCAGCAAAGCCCAACAGCGCGATCAGCATCTGCCACAAGCCCGGAAGCAGCCAGCAGACGTCTGGCGCGGTACGCAGCAGGACAAATGTAAGCAGCCCGCCGACCACCCCAAAGGGGACGAACAGGCGCAACGTGCTGCGCATCATCCGCTCGGCCATGCCGCCATGCAGGCGGTGGGCACGTCCAAAGGCTTCGATCGCGATTGCGCTTGCCGCGATCGCACTGACCATTACCCAAAACAGCGTGAAGCTGACGGGATCGCCGGGAAATTGCTCTGGCCAACCCTTTTGCAGGAAAGCGGCTACGAGGGCGAGAATACCTGTCCCTGCCACCGCCTCTGGGGCCATTCCACGAAAACGCGCGCTCGCCGCCATCTGCGTGCGAATGTCGGCCAGTTGAGACAGGGCATGTTCCACGTCACTCACAACGTGAGTCTCCTTTGCGGAACAAAGTACATTGTCACCCCATGCCGTCAAGTGAGCATTCCCGATCCGACCCTTTGCAGACGTCTGCTGGCGATTCCGTCTCTCAGATGCGGACCGACCGCTTCCGGGGTACATGAGCGGGCGCATGGCATGATGCCCACCGATCCCTTTAATAGCTGCGATGGCGGGGGCACGATTTACGCCCCCTTAGTCACCGTTGGCATCAACCATGAAAACCGTGGATTTGCCTCGCGACGCAGGATCCCATCCTGCCGACAATGCTGCCCGGACCCCTCGCGAAGCAATCGCATCGTTGATGTGCAAACGTCCTTTCGGCAATCCTCTCATCAGGCGCTTGGGTGGCGGAAATTCGATCATATGGATCGCTTGGCGCTGGACGGTGAAGTCAGGCACGATCGTGGCGACCGGATCCGGCCGCTCGTTGAACGCTATTTCGTCCCGTTCTTCGACAAGAAACCCATCGATGCCATCACGGACGCGGATGCTCACCGCTACATGGAATGGCGCACAGTCTAGGAGACGTCGGCATCGGGCTGGGCCGTGGGGTGGGCGGCGGCGAATGCGGGGAGTTGCGCCGCCGCGCCGTCGATCTTCTGCACCAGCGGGAAGGCCGTCAGATCGACGTTGAAACGCCGGGCGGAATAGACCTGCGGAACGATGTAGCAATCGGCGAGTGTCGGCGCATCGCCAAATGCGAACGCTCCGCAATGGCGCGCCAGCATCGTCTCGAGCGCCGCGAAACCCTCGCCGATCCAGCGTGCGGTCCACGCGTCGATCTGGGGCCGCTGTGCGTGCAGGTCCGCCTTGAGGCTGGACAGGACCCGCAGATTATTGAGCGGATGAATATCGCAGCCGATCATGGCGGCCATGGCGCGGACAATCGCGCGATCGTCGGCGGTATCCGGCAGCAAGGGCGGTGAGGGATATCGCTCTTCCAGCCATTCGAGGATGGCCGGGCTTTGGATCAGGACCGCGCCATCGTCCGTTTCCAGCGCCGGCACGAAATGCTGCGGGTTGATGACGCCATAACCGGCGCTCTTGTGCGCGGCGGCCCGCAGATCATGCGCGACCTGGTCGAACGGCAGCGCCTTCAGCCCGAGCGCGATCCGGACGCGATAGGCGGCGCTCGACCGCCAATAGCCGTGCAGGATCATGACGCGCCGCCCTCCACGATCAGCCCGGCGCACTCTCCGAACCCGATGGGAACGAACCCGTCCGCCTCGCATGTCGCGGTGAGGATCAGCTCGTCGCCCCCTTCGAGGAAGGCGCGCGTCTCGCCGGTGGGCAGTTCTATCGGTGCGGAGCCGTTGCGCGTGATCTCCATCAGGCTGCCGAGACCATCGCTGGTCGATGCCGATATCGTGCCAGTGCCGAGCAGGTCGCCCGGCTGGAGATTGCAGCCGTTGCTCGTGTGATGCGCGACCATCTGCGCGATCGTCCAGTACATGTTGGACGCGGGGCCGCGCCCGATGCGATGCGCGCCCATTCCGGCGTCGGCCATGGCCTTGCTGCGCAACCCGACGTCCAGCGTCAGCCCGAGTGCGCCGTGCGCCTGATCCGCCTCGTCCCACAGATAGGGAAGCGGTTTGGGATCGCCCCAAGGCCGCGCCGGCTGCGCGATGCGGAATGGTGCGAGCGCTTCGGCGGTGACGATCCATGGCGAGATGCTGGTCAGGAAATTCTTCGCCAGAAAGGGTCCCAAAGGCTGATATTCCCATGCCTGAAAATCGCGCGCGGACCAGTCGTTCAGCAGGCACAGGCCCGCGATATGCGCGCCTGCCTCGCCGATCGGGATGGGCTGGCCCAGCGCGTTGCCGGGACCGATCCACACGCCCAGTTCCAGTTCGTAATCGAGTTTCTGGGTTGGCCCGAATAGCGGCGCGTCCGCGTCCGGGGCCTTGCGCTGACCGTTGGGACGCTGGACCGGCGTGCCCGATGGCCGGATGGACGATGCCCGTCCGTGATAGCCGATCGGGATATGCTTGTAATTGGGCAGCAGCGGATTGTCGGGCCGGAACAGCGCCCCGATATTGGTCGCGTGATGGATGCCGACATAGAAGTCGGTATAGTCGCCGATCTGCGCGGGCAGATGCATGGTCGCGGTCGATGCGGCGATCAGCATCGGTTCCACGCGCGCGCGATGGTCCGGGTCGGAAAGCAGGTCGGACACCGCCCGCCTCAGCGCGACGCGACCCTCCGCGCCCCTGTCGAGCAGGGCGTTGAGATGCTCGCCCGCCGCCGCCTCGGCCGCAAGCCGGGCCTCGCCCTGCAAAAGCGGCGACACCGCAAGCGCCTTCAGATCGAGGATCATGTCACCGATCGCGATGCCGCCGCACGGCATGTTTCCGGCCACCGAAAAGACCCCCAGGGCAAGATTCTGGATCGGGAAACAGCCATGGCCGTTCGCGCTTTCGACCCAGCTCGTCCGCGATGCATCATGCGTTTCGTCAATCGCCGTGCCGGTCATCGGGGCAACTCCGCTTTGGTAAAGCCCGACCAGACGTCATCATAGTCGGGCTGGCATTCGGGAAGGGCCAGCGCATGCGCGGTGGGACGGATGATGAAACGGCTTTCGAACATGAACGCCATCGTCTCTTCGATCTTGTGCGGTTTCAGATCGGCGGCGATCGCCTTTTCGTAGCTGGCTTTGTCCGGGCCATGGCCGTTCATGCAATTGTGCAGCGACGCGCCGCCGGGCACGAAGCCGCCCTCCTTCGCATCATAGGCGCCGTGGATCAGCCCCATAAACTCGCTCATGATGTTCCGGTGGAACCAGGGTGGCCGAAACGTGCCTTCCGCCACCATCCAGCGCGGCGGGAAGATGACGAAGTCTATATTGGCGGTTCCGGGCGTATCGCTGGGGCTGGTCAGCACGGTGAAGATCGAGGGATCGGGATGGTCGTAACTCACCGTATTGATGCTGTTGAACCGGCGCAGATCGTAGCGATAGGGCGCGAGATTGCCGTGCCAGGCGACGACATCGAACGGCGAATGGTCTAGCTGCGTCGTCCACAGGCGGGCGGCAAATTTCTGCACGATCTCGAACGGCGCGTCGATATCCTCGAACGCGGCCACCGGCACCTCGAAATCGCGCGGATTGGCGAGGCCGTTGGCGCCGATCGGCCCAAGGTCGGGAAGGCGCAGCAACGCGCCGTGATTTTCACAGACATAGCCGCTCGCCGAACCGTCCGGCAGGAACACGCTGAACCGCACGCCGCGCGGAATGACCGCGATCTGCTGCGGCTCGATCTCGATCACGCCCAGTTCGGTCCTGATCTCCATCCGGCCGGACGCGGGCACGATCAGCATTTCGCCGTCACTGGAGAAAAATGCGCGGCGATCCATGTCGCGATTGGCGGCAAACAGGTGGATGCCGATGCCCGTGCCGGCGCCCGCATCGCCATTGCCCGCGATCGTCACCAGACTGTCGAGGAAGTCGATCGGCCCGTCGGCGGGTGTAAGCGGGTCCCAGCGCAGCCGGTTCGGCGGCACCGGATCGGCGAACGGCCCGGCGTTGAAATGCGCGTTCGCCTCATAAACCGAAAAAGCCCCATGGCTCGCCGCCGGTCGCATCCGATAGAGCCAGCTGCGCCGGTTCTCGCTACGCGGCGCGGTGAACGCGGTGCCCGAAAGCTGCTCCGCATAAAGGCCGAAGGGCACTTTCTGCGGCGAATTTCTGCCCAGCGGAAGCGCACCGGCAATCGCCTCGGTCGAAACATGATTGCCAAAGCCCGGAAGATATTTGCCCATGTGACACTCCAATAGGCACCCGGCTGAGCCAAAACCATCCCCGGTACATCAAGGCATCGCCTAGTTCCGCGTCCGCGTCCACAGACTAAATCCGATAATAGCAGTCAATTCGCTCAAGACGCGCCCTGAGGATCTTGCTTCTCCGCTTGCAGATCGAACGCGACTTAGGAAAGGCGAGGGACAAGTTTTCGGCAGGAGCGGACCTGCGTAAAACCGTTAAAAGTCCAGCCTTACGCCGACAGGCTTTCGGGCCAAAGGAAGGCGGAATGATCGGCGGCGGGTTCGGCACGGTCCAGCCGGAGACGGATATGTGCTCCGGGCGCGTCGGGAAACACCGTCATGCATCCGTTCATGGCGGCCATGATGCGCTGAACGATGGCCAGGCCAAGACCGGCGCTATCGCTGCGCTTGATCGATGCGCTGCGATAGCGGGTGTCGCTGCCCTCCTCGCCGTCGCATGTCAGGCCCGGCCCGTTGTCGCATACGAACAGGGCATCCTTCATCGCGGCGACAACGATATGCGTCCCCGACGGGGTATGGCGGACGGCATTGTCGATGAGGTTGGTGAGAGCGATGCCGAGCAGATTTGCATTGCCCCTGACCTGCGGCGCGGTCGGCATGTCGCACATGGCTTCGATCGTGCGGCCCGAACGGTAGACCAGCGGCGCGCTGGCCTCCACGGTCTCCCGTGCGATCGTCCGCAGGTCCAGTGACCCCATGACCGACGGATGCCCTTCAATGACCGCCAGTTCCATAAGCTGCGAAACGACGTGAGTCGCCTGGTCGATCGCGCGGCGCAGCGCGTCCTTGTCGGCGCTTTCCGGCAATCCGTCGCAGCGTAAGGTCACCAGCGCCAGCGGCGTTCTCAATTCGTGCGCGACACTGGATACGAAGTTCGTCTGTCGCCGATAGCCTTGTTCAACCCTATCGAGCGCCCTGTTCGTCGCTTCGGCCAGGCTGCGCGCCTCCATCGGCAAGCGAACGGCCGCCAGGCGCTGATCCAGGCTGTCCGGGCCGATACGCTCCGCATCCCTGGCGACGTGGCGCATGGTCGCGGTCAAGCGGCGGAAGAAGATCAGGCTGATGAGCAATGAGCCCAGAAAGACGAGCGGTACGATCCAGATTGTGCGCCGCAGGAACGAGGCCACAATGTCATCGACGATGACCTCCGGGTGGGTCCGGTCCTGCGCGACGACGATCCGATAAGGCTTGCCGCCGACCGTCGGCCTTTCCTGAATGAGGTCGAGATTGCCCTGATGGGTCAGCCCGGTTTCCCGAAGCGGCGCCTGGGCACGGTCCAGCTTCCGCCGCGCGCCGCCTTCGTAAAGGATGGCACCATCGCCCCCGGTCACGCGATAGGCGCGCGTCGCCCAGCCACGATGATAAAAGGGGCCGAGCGCCTGATCCAGCCCCTGTTGCGACGGTGCTCCCGCGAGCGCAATTTCGATCCGCTGTGCGTCGGTCCGCAGGCGTTGCAGGATCATGGCGTCGGCGGTTCGATGCAGATTGATCAGCAGGATCGTCGGCAGCAGGACCGTGACCGCCCCGAACAGCAGGAGCTGCGCAAGGACGAGCCGCCCGTACAGCGTGTGGGGCACGTAGCGCGTCATGGCGTCTGCAACATATAACCGACGCCGCGCACTGTCTGGATATTGAGCGGCACCGCTTCCATCTCCAGTCGTTTGCGCAAGCGGTGGACATAGACTTCCACCGCGTTGGAACCCAGCGCATCGCCGCAGCCGAACAACTGGTCCTCCAGCACCTGTTTGGGCACGACGAGGTTGAGGCGGCGCATCAGCAATTCCAGAATCTCGCCTTCGCGCAGGGGAATATCGACAGGCTCACCATGTTTGTGAAACTGGCGGGTGTCGGGATCGAGTTCCAGCGGTGCGGCAGTGATGCGATGCTGGAGCTGTCCGCTGTCACGGCGCAGGATCGCCTGCACCCGCGCATGCAATTCGTCGAAATAAAAGGGTTTGAGCATATAATCATCGGCCCCCGCACGCAGCCCTTCGACCTTGGTTTCCAGCGCGCTGCGGGCGGTCAGGATCAGGATCGGCTCCGACCGCCGGGCCGCGCGCAAACGCCGCAGCAACTGCAACCCGTCTTCGTCCGGCAGGCCGAGGTCGAGAATGACGAGCGCGTAGCGCGTCGCGCGGATCATCAGTTCGGCATCCGTGGCGTCGTGGGCGACCTCGCAATGAATATTGCGCCTGGCGAAGGAGTCCTTCACCGCATCGGCCAGTTCGGCATGATCCTCGACGATCAAAAGACGCATGATTTCTGCCTTTACGCTCTGGCTCCCGCCCATCCCGGCTTTTCAGGCAGGGCAGGCTACCGGAAGATTGTCCGCCCCTTACAAATTGGACAGGAGGGGCCTCTTCCCATGGTTCAACGGCGATACCAGCCTGAATCCCGGCGGCGATGGTCGACGCGATAGGGGGCGGGCGGCAGCCGATAGGCGCGGTAATACCAGTCATGATAGGGATAAGGACGGTAGGACCATGTACCGTCTACAAAGACCCACGGCCGATACCATACCGGCGCGGCATAATAATATCCGGGTTCATCATAGGCATAGGCCGGTGCCTCGCGCCGGACGACATAGCCCGGCGGGCATCCTGGGCTGGTCGCGTTGCCTGCGCTATTGCTGGCGACTGCCGCTCCCCCTGCCGCGCCCAGCGCCGCCCCCGCAAGCGTGCCCGCCCCATGATCGTGCCGGCCTTGCAGACCCGAACCGATCAGCGCCCCCAGCACGCCGCCGATGACCGCGCCGGTAGCTGTATCCCCATGGGAGCGCACGCAATTGTCGCGCGCCCATAGTTGGGCGTTGGCGGCATAGCGATCATCCCATGCCCGCATCGCCGGGTCGGGGGAGCCGGGCTGATAGCCGGGCGGTTCCGGCGGCGGCATAGCGGGATCGTAGGCTTGCGGCACCAGCGGTTCCGGCGGCGGCGGATACATCGCCGGCGGTGCGGCAATGGGAGGAGGGGGCTGCGCGGGTGCGGCAGCGGGCATAAGGAGCAAGCCGGCGCATGCGCCTGCGGCGGGCCATATAATGTGCTTCAGCATCGGATTGTCCCTGGCTGTTGGCTTGGCTCAGGATAGCCGCTTTGGCTTACACGGGGCTGACATGCGGGTCTCGCGTTCACGCACCGTCCCAATGGCCGCCCACCGCCTCGATCAGCGAGATCGCCGCCACCTGCCGGTCGGCCACGAGCTGGATCTGGGCAATGCGGGCATTGAGGGCCGTCGTCTGGGCGACGATCACATCGGAATAGCTGATGGTTCCGGCGAGATACTGGTTGCGGGCCACCGTCTCCGCCTGACCGGCGGCGGTGGCGGCTGCGGTCCGGTCATCCGCTTCGTCCAGCAGGACCCGCACGGCGGCGAGCTGGTCCTCCGTCTGCTGGAACGCGCCGAGCACGGTCTGACGATATTGCGCGACCGTATGTTCCCACCCCGCGCGGGCGCCCGCCACCTTGGCCTTGTTCGCACCGAAATCGAGCAGGCTCAACAGGCCCGTCAGGCCGAAAGACCAGGCCGATGTCCCGGCCTGGAAGAGGTTCGAAACGGAATTATTGCCGGTTCCGACATTGGCGGAAAGGCCGATCAGCGGAAAGCCCGCCGCCCGCTGAATGCCGATATTGGCGTTGGCCGCCGCAACGCGCCGCTCGGCCGCCGCAATATCGGGGCGGCGCTCAAGCAGTTGCGATGGCAACAGGGCAGGCACTTGCGGGACGATCGGGTTCCATGATTGCTGCGGAAGAGAGAAGGTCGATGGGTTTTCGCCAGCCAGCACCGCTATCGCATGTTCCAGCGCGGCCCGTTGCCGCACGAGGTCCTTCGCCTGCGCCTGTGCGTTGGAAAGGGCGGTCTGGGCCTGATCCACATCGGACCGTGCGGCGATGCCCGCCTTGTAGCGATTGGTGGTGATGGCCAGCGCACGGCCATAGTCGGCGGCTGTGACATCGAGCAGGCGCTTCTGCTCGTCCAGGCCGCGTAGCTGGACATAATCGAGCGCCAGTTCGCCCTGCGCCGACAGGGTGGCGTTGGCGAGGTCGCCTGCGCTCGCCTGCGCCAGCGCCCCGGCCTGGCTGACGCCATTGCCGAGCGCGCCCCACAGGTCCGGCTGCCAGCTTGCGCCGAGCGCGAACTGAAAGGCATTGCCGCCGGTTCCCCCACTGGTGGTGTTGCCCGCGCTGCCGCCCGTGCTGCCGCCATTGGTCGATCCCCCATTGTCGCTGGAGCCGAAGGTCCGTTCATCCATGCCCCTGCCATTGAGGTTCACGCTGGGAAACAGGGCGGCGCGCTGCTGGCGCACCATGGCCTGCGCCTGATCGAAATCGGCTCTGGCGGCGGCGAGGTTCTGGTTCGAAACCACGAGCTTCGCCTCCAGCCCGGACAGCACCGGATCGCCCAGCAACTCCCACCAGTTTCCGCGCGCGACCGCATCGGCGGGGGCGGCGCTGCGCCATCCGGGCATCTCCTTGAAGGCGGCGGGAACGGGCGCTGTGGAGGGATGCCGATAGGCTGGCGCAAGATTGCATCCTGACAGCAGCGTGGCGGCCAGAAGGACCGGAGCGATCGCGCGGCGGGCTTTCATCATATGGGTCTCCAGTCGGGTTCGGTCGCGCGGCGGCGGGCGAATATCGCCTCATGCGGTCCCCGCCTGCGGAAACGGTCGAGCGCGAGATAGACGACCGGCGTGGTGAGTAGCGTCAGCAACTGGCTGGCGAGCAGGCCGCCGATGATCGCGGCCCCCAGCGGTCGCCGCAATTCCGCCCCGTCACCGAATCCGATCGCCAAGGGCAGCGCGCCAAGCAGTGCGGCGGCGGTCGTCATCAATATCGGGCGCAGCCGCATCAATGAGGCCTCCCGTATCGCTGTTTCGGGCGCCAGTCCGAAGGATCGCTCCAGATCGAGCGCCACGTCGATAATCATGATCGCATTCTTCTTGACCAGACCGATCAGCAGGATGACGCCGATGATGGCGATCAGGTCGAATTGCTCGCCCGTCGCCATCAGCGCGATCGCCGCGCCGACCCCTGCCGAGGGAATGGTGGACAGCACCGTCAGCGGATGGATCGCACTCTCATAAAGAATGCCAAGGACGATATAGATGGTGAGCAGCGCTGCCCCGATCAGCAGCGGAAGAGTCGCGGTGGATTGGCGAAAGACCTTCGCCGTGCCCGCGAACCCGCCATGAACCGTAGGCGGGAAGCCGCCCGTCTCCATGATCTGCCGCAGCGCATCGGCCGCCTGTCCCAGCGAATAGCCATTGGCGGTATTGAAGGAAATGGTGGCCGACGGCTCTCCATCGTCGTGATTGACCTGAGCGGGGGTGGAGGAAGGCTGCCAGCGCGCCACAGCGGAAAGGGGCGCCATGGTCGTCGGGACGACGTTGATCGCGCTCCCGACGGAAGCGTCGGCAGAGCCGGTGCGCGATACGGGCGTGGAACCCGGCGCGCTGCCCGCGACGGCTTGCCCGACCGGCACATAGACCTGCGTCAGCGCCGCGGGCGATCGCCGGAAGTCAGGCGCGACCTCCATCACCACATGATATTGGTTCAGCCCGGAATAGATGTTCGCCACCTGCCGTTGCCCGAAACTGTCGTAAAGCGCGTTGTCGATCGCCTGAATGGGTACGCCCAGCCGGGCGGCCGCGTCATGATCGACCGTCACGAAGGTCTGGGCGCCGGCATCCTGCTGATCGATATCGACGTCGGTAAAGGGCGGCTGTTGTTTCATCAGCGCCACCAGCCGCGCCCCCGCCGCCCGGAGCGTGGCGTGCGAATCCGCCTTCAGGGTGAACTGGTAACTGCTGTTGGCGTTGCGCCCGCCGGTCCTCAGATCCTGCACCGGGTTGAGGTAGACGGACAGGCCGCTCAGATGCGCCAGTTTGGGGCGGAGCCGCGTGATGATCGCGCGGCTGGAATCGCGCTCGCCCTTCGGTTTCAGGGAGACGAACAGAAATCCGCCGCCCGCACGCGTGCCGCCGCTGAAGGCGACGACGGCCGCGACGCCCGGATCGCGCTTGATGATGCCGACGGCGCGCGTCAGCTTGGTCTGAAGGTCGTGGAAGGAAATGCTCTGGTCGGCCCTTATGCCGCCCTGCAACGCGCCGGTATCCTGCTCGGGGAACAGACCTTTGGGTAGGCGTTCGATCAAAGTGACGTTCAGCACGACCATCCCCGCCAGCAGGATCAGGATCGCGCCCCGGTTGGCCAGCGCCCAGTCGAGATTACGGGCATAGAAGCGCCGCACCCGATCGAAGCCTTCGTCCAGCATGCGGGCGATCCGCGCGGGCTTATCCGTCCCGCGCAGCACCAGCGCCGCGATCACGGGTGTGGTGGTGAGCGATATGACCAGGCTGATCGCCACCGCCACCGCCATGGTCACGGCAAATTCGCGGAACAGTTCGCCGATCATCCCGCTCATGAACAGCAGGGGCACGAACACCGCGATCAGGCTGATCGAAATGGACAACACGGTGAAGCCCACCTCCCGCGCGCCGTTCAGGGCGGCGGTCAGCGGCGCGACGCCCTGCTCGACATGGGTGGATATCGTTTCCAGCACCACGATCGCATCATCGACCACGAAGCCGGTCGAGACGGTCAGCGCCATCAGCGAGAGATTGTCGAGCGAGAATCCGAGCAGAAGCATCACGCCCAGCGTGCCCAGCAACGAGACGGTGACGGCGACGGCGGGGACGGCCGCCGCGCGGATGGACCGCAGGAACAGGCTGGTCACGACCACGACCAGCACTGTCGCGATCAGCAGCGTCACCTCCACTTCACGCAGCGATGCGCGGATGGTGGTGGTGCGATCGGAGGCGACATGCACCTGGATATCGGCCGGGATAGTGGCGGCAAGGCCGGGAATCTGCGCCTTCACCGCATCGACGGTGGATACGATATTGGCGCCCGGCTGGCGCGTGATGATAACCAGTACCGCCCGCTCGCCATTATACAGGCCCATGGTCCGGACATCCTCCGGCCCATCGGTGACGCTTGCGACGTCGTTCAGACGGATCGCGGCACCGTTCCGCCAGCCAATAATGACGGACCGATAGTCGGCGGCATGCTGACCCGGCCTGTCGCTGTAGATTTGCCATGCCAGTCCATGGCCCTGCACCAGCCCGCGCGGGCGGTTCGCGCTGTTGGAGGACAGGGCGGCGCGGACATCTTCCAGCCCGATGCCATAACGGGCGAGCGCCAGCGGGTTGAGATCGACCCGGACGGCGGGCAATGCGCCCCCGCCCAGCTCCACATCGCCCACTCCTTCCACCTGGAGCAGCCGCTGTTGCACGATGGTCGAAACCGCGTCGAAGATCGCCGCCGGGCTGCGCGTGCGGGAGGTGAGGGCCAGAATGAGGACCGGGGCTTCCGCCGGGTTCGCCTTGCGGTACGTGGGGTTGGCGCGCAGTGTCGCGGGCAGGTCGGCGCGGGCCGCATTGATCGCGGCCTGCACATCGCGCGCCGCGCCGTCCACATCGCGGCTGAGATCGAACTGAAGCGTGACGCGCGCCGACCCGGTGGAGGATTGCGAGGTCATCTCGTCCACGCCCGCGATCGTGCCGAGCCGCCGTTCGAGCGGGGATGCGATCGTCGACGCCATGGTCGAAGGGCTGGCCCCCGACAGGCTGGCCTGAACCGTCACGATGGGCAGATCGATGTCGGGCAGCGGCGCCACCGGCAGCAGAAAGAACGCCACCGCGCCCGAAAGCGCGAGACCGATCGTCATGAGGATGGTGCCGACCGGCCGCCGGATGAAGGGGGCGGAAAGGTTCATGCGGGGGCCTGCGCCGGCCCGGCCTGCATGCTCCGTCCTCGCCGAGCCGCCATGGCTTCGAACCAGAGGAAGATGGCGGGCGTGGTGAAGAGGGTGAGGGCCTGGCTCAATATCAGACCGCCCGCGATGGCGAGGCCCAGCGGCGCGCGCAGTTCCGATCCGATGCCGCCGCCGAAGATCAGCGGCAGCGCGGCGAACAGGGCGGCGAAGGTCGTCATCATGATCGGCCGAAAGCGCAGCCGGGCCGCCTGACGAATGGCGGTTTCGGCATCCTTGCCCTCCAGCCGTTGCGCCTGAAGGGCGAAGTCGATCATCATGATCGCGTTCTTCTTCACGATGCCGATCAGCAGGACGATGCCGATGATCCCGATCACGCCCAGCCCCATGCCCGCCAGCCACAGCGCCATCAGTGCACCGATTCCGGCGGCGGGCAGGGTCGACAGGATGGTGAGCGGGTGGATGAAGCTCTCGTAGAGCACGCCCAGCACGATATAGACCGTGACCAGCGCCGCCAGGATCAGCCACAGCTCATTCGACAGGGATGCGCGGAAAGCGTCGGCCGCGCCGGTGAAATGGGTCGAGATGCTTGGTGGAAGGCCAATCTCGCGCTCCACCGCCACGATGCGGCGGACAGCACCGCCGAGCGACGTTCCGGTCCCCGGATCGAAGCCGATGGTTGCGGCCGGAAATTGCGCGACGCGGGAGATGAGCTGCGGCGCCATGCCTGTGTGGAAGCGGGCGACTGCGCCCAGGGGGACGGAGGTGCCGTTGCTCGCCTGCACATAGATGCGCCCCAGTTCGGCCAAGCCGCCCTGAGCATCCGGGCGGCTTTCAAGTATCACCCGATATTGGTCAGCGGGGGTGAAGATAGTCGACACGATGCGCTGACCAAATGCGTTGTAAAGCGCGCTGTCGACGGCGGCGGCGCTGATGCCCAGCCGTGCGGCGCTGTCCCTGTCGATCTGGACGGTGACGCTCGCGCCCCGATCCAGCAGGTCGGAGGTGACGGTCCGCAGCGCGGGTTCCTTGCGCAATGCGTCGGTCAGACGCCGGGTCCAGACGGCGATTTCCCGCTGGTCGCTGCCTTGAAGCGCGAAGCGATACTGGGTGGGGCCGTTCCCCATATCGATGGTCAGGTCCTGCACCGGGCGCAGATACAGGGTGACGCCCGCTACGCCTGCGGCGGCCCGTTGCAGCCTTTCCATGATGGCGGACTGGCTGTCGCGCTGCCCTTTGGCCTTGAGGTTGATGAGCATGCGCCCCTGGCTGAGCGCCATATTCTGTCCGTCCACGCCGATATTGGAGCTGAGGCTTGCGACGGCAGGGTCCGCCAGCAGGACATCGGCAAGCCGGGTCTGGAGCGCGGCCATGCGGGACAGGCTGACATCCTGGCTGGCGACGACGACCGCCTGGATCTGGCCACTATCCTGTACCGGGAACAAGGATTTTGGTATCATCGCGAAGAGCAGCGCCGTGAGCGCCATCGTCACACCGAAAAGCACCAGCATTCCCCGGCGTCGCTCCAGCGTCCAGTCGAGCGCGGCGGCATAATGGTCCGACAGCCGGTCGAACGCCGCCAGCGTCCAGCCGACGATGCGCGGGTGGGACGCGCCTTCGGATGGCTTCAGCCAGCGGGCGGACAGCATGGGCACCATCGTCAGCGCGACCAGTGCCGATATCAGGATCGTCACCGCCAGCGTAACCGCGAACTCACGGAACAACCGCCCGACAATGTCGCCCATGAACAGCAGCGGGATCAGCACCGCGACCAGGCTGACGGTCAGCGAGATGATCGTGAAGCCGATCTCGCTCGCGCCCTTGAGAGCGGCCTCCATCGGCGGGAGTCCGCTTTCCAGATGGCGATCGACATTTTCCAGCACGACGATAGCGTCGTCCACCACGAAACCCGATGCGATGGTCAGCGCCATCAGGGTCAGGTTGTTGATCGAATAGCCCAGGAAATAGAGCGCCGCGAAGCTGCCGATCAGCGACAGCGGCACGGTGATGCTGGCGATGGCCGTGGCGCGCGGATTGCCCAGGAACAGGAAGATCGCGAGCATCACCAGCAGCACCGCCAGTGCCAGATCCCATTCGACATCGCTGACGGAGGCGCGGATGCCGACCGTCCGGTCGGACAGGACGGTCATGTGGACATCGGCCGGAAGCTGGCGTTCCAGATCGGGCAGGGCCGCCTTGATCGCGTTCACCGTGCCGATCACATTGGCGCCCGGTTGGCGCATCACATCGACGATGATGGCCGGGGTGCGGTTCATCCACGCCTCGACCAGCCGGTTTTCCGACGCCTGCACGATCCGCGCGACATCGCCCAGCCGCACCGGCGCATTACCGCGATAGGCAATGACGAGGGAGCGATAGGCGTCCGTCGTGGCGAGCTGGTCATTGGCGTCGATCGACCAGCTTTTGGTGGGGCCGTCGAAACTGCCCTTGGCGCCGTTGACATTGGCGGCGGCGATGATCGCGCGCAGCGTGTCGAGCGATATCCCGCGCGCCGCCAGCGCTTCCATGTCAGCCTGGATACGGATCGCGGGACGTTGCCCGCCGGAGAGGGAGACGAGGCCGACGCCCGGCATCTCGCCGATCTTGTTGGCCAGTCTTTCGCTCACCAGATTTTCCACCTCCGCCAGCGGACGGGTGGCGGAGGTGACGCCGATGCTGAAGATCGGCGCGTCGGCCGGATTGACCTTGGCATAGACGGGCGGTGCGGGCAGGTCCGACGGCAGCAATGTTCCGGCGGCGTTGATGGCGGCCTGCACTTCCTGCTCGGCGACGTCCAGCGAGAGGTCGAGCTTGAATTGCAGGGTGATGGTGGACGCCCCCGCCGAGGAAGCGGAGGACATGCGCGACAGACCCGCCATCTGGCCGAACTGATGCTCCAGCGGGCTGGTCACCGTCACGGCCACGACATCCGGGCTGGCGCCGGGATAGAGGGTTGTGACCTGGATCGTCGGATAGTCGACTTCTGGTAGCGCCGACACCGGCAGGAAGCGCCACGCTACCAGTCCCGCCAGCATGATCGCGGCCATCAGCAATGTCGTCGCTACCGGACGCAGGATGAACTGCCGCGACGGATTCGCCAGCGGGATCGAGGAATCGGGCGCGGCCATGGATCAGCGATTCCGCTCGTTCGCGCCGTGCTTTCCTCGATTGCCCATATTGCCCGGCAGGCGGACGTGGGACTTGTCATCCAGCCCATCCGCTCCTTCCGTCACGACGGTTTCCCCCGGCCTGATGCCGGACAGGATGACGATGTTGCCGTCCGTCTGCGGCCCCGTTTTAACAGGGCGCAGCCTGACCGTCCGGTCAGGCTGGAGGATGAAGGCGAAATCTCCGTGCGGGCCGTGCCGTACCGCGCTTATGGGCACGATGACGGCGTGGCGGAGCGTATCGGTCGCGAAGGAGACATTGACGAACTGATTGGGGAACAGGGCGTCGTCTTGATTGGCAAAGCGCGCCTTTGCCCGGACCGTGCCCGTCGAAAGATCCACCACATTATCGAGCGTCAGGAAATTCCCCTGCGCGATGATCCGCTGGCCGCTCTGGTCGCGCGCTGCGACGGCCATGGCCGTCCTGCCCTTTATCTCCAATATGTCATCCTGCGGCAGGGTGAAGGCGACGTCGATCGGCCGGGTCACGGTGATGACAGCGATGCCATTGGCGTCGCTGGGCGTGACATAGTTGCCAAGATCGGCCTGACGCAGGCCGATCCGGCCGGAAACAGGCGCGGTGATCGCGCTATATTGCAGGTTCAGCCGCGCCGTGCCGATGGCTGCCCGGTCCACCGCCACCGTTCCTTCGAGCTGTTTCACCTGCGCGCTCTGGCTGTCCACCTGCTGATGCGCGATGCTATCCTGCGAAAGCAGGGTCTGGTAGCGATGGAGATCGACGCGCGCTGCGGCAAGCTGCGCCGTATCGCGCGCGAGACCCGCCTCGGCCTGCTCCAGCGCCAGTTGATAGGGGCGGGGATCGATGTTGGCGATCAACTGGCCCTTCCGCACCATCTGACCTTCGGTGAAATGGATGCCGAACAAGACCCCTGCTTCCTGGGTGTGGACCGTGGCGCTGGTGACGGGCTGAACCGTGCCGATCGCGGTCACTGTCACCGGCACATCGGCCTGTCCGGCGCGGGCAACGCCGACCGTGGCCGGAGGACGGTCGTTTGCTGCGGCGCGGGTCCCCGGATGGGCCTTCGTCAGCATCCATGCCGCGAGGATCATGACGCTAACCAGCCCCACCATGATCCATGCGTTGCGCCGCGACAGTCGCATCGATTTCTGTGGCTCTATTGGTTCGGAACCCATGTTCCATAATCTCCCGCGACACATTTCTCAGGCGCTGAGAAAGGGGTTTCACGGAAACATGCCCGGCGTAGCTGACGTCATCCTGACATGCGGGCGATAAATGTATTAACGCGGTGTTCGATCCCGGCTGCTCAGGCGACGGCGCGCCCTACGTCGCTGTAATCCTCCGCCACGCAGAACTGCGCCTGCGCCTTGCCCCTGGCCTTCGAACGATAGAGCGCCGCGTCGGCGCAAGCGATCAGGCGCTCCATGTCAATCCCGAATTCCGGGGCCAGGGCGATGCCCACGCTGACGCTGATGCGCATTTCGGCGCCATCGATCACATAGGGTTCGCTCAGCTGGCGGATGACGCGGCGGGCAAGCAATCCGGCCTGATCCTGATGCTGCACATCGGCCTGGATCAGAAGAAATTCGTCGCCGCCCAGCCGGGACACGACATCGCTGGATCGTACGGTCGAACTCAGCCTTTGGGCGACTTCCAGCAACAGCCTGTCGCCGGTCGGGTGCCCGTAACGATCGTTGATCGCCTTGAAACCATCCAGATCGAGATAATGGATGGCCAGCTGGCTGGCGGACTGCTGCGAGGATCGTAGGCCTGACTGAAAGGATTCCCGCAACATCAGGCGATTGGGCAGGCCGGTCAGCGGATCGAAGCGGGCGAGCTTGGCCAGATCATGCTTGGTGGTCAGATGGTCCACCGCCGCGCTGTAGAGATGCCTGACGGAACCCAGGCTCATGGCGACTACCGCGAGCAGCAGCAGCGCCTCGAAAATGAAGAATTCGGCGTGGAACGGCTGATCGGTTTCGGTCGCGGCATGGACCAGCATCGCGACAGCGGTCGGGAAGACGGCGAGGGCGAGGCTGATCACGCACAGCTTGGGTCGCCCCGCATTGCGGGAAACGATGCCCGCGCCGAAGGTGAACACCAGACTGATCGTGCTGATATGAACGAGGGGTTCATGCGCCATCAGCGCGCGGATGTTGAGGCACGCCAGCAACAGTGCGAAGATATAGGTCAGGCTGGCGTAGCGCCATTCCCACCGTTTGAGGTCCGCAATCGGCTGCGCCGCACCGCCCGCCCGATGATAGGAGGAGATCACAGCGGCGCGTAAGGCGGTGACCGCTATGGCGATAAAGGTCAGCACCGCGATCGCTTCGTCGTGCCATTTCAGGTAGATGAGAGCGCCGACCACCCCGTAGAGCAGGCCAAAACCGACGATCACCAGCCGCATGGTGAAAAGCGTCGAGAGAAGATCGCGATACACCGCGTCGGGCAGTCCGGCTTCGGACCGCCTTCTGAACGCGCTCAACATGGATTGCGGCCCGCTTTTTTCGCTGCGTCTGTCCATGACCCATCTTCCACGAAGAATCTTAACGCAATCCTATCGGCGCGCTGGATGGAGAATGTGCGATTGCGATTGCGTGGAGGCACGACGTTAAGGCATGCTGACGCCATAAACAGGGAGGTTGGCATGCCAGAACCGACGGCCATGAATCAGGATGCCGCCCTGGCGGTCGCGGCCACCGCGATCCGCGCCGCGATCGCCTGCCCCGCCGACCGCCCCGTCATCCGCAGCTTTTTCGATGAAGCGAGCTTCACCGCCAGCTATGTCGTGCATGATCCGCGCACGCACAAGGCGGCGATCATCGATTCGGTGCTGGACTTCGATGCCGCGTCGGGCCGCACGGCGCATCATTCCGCCGACGCCATCATCGCCTATGTCGAGGCCGAAGGATTGTCGATCGCCTGGCTGCTGGAAACCCATGCCCATGCCGATCATCTGTCGGCCGCGCCCTATCTTCAGGAGCGATTGGGCGGCCGGCTGGCGATCGGGCGCGCGATCACGACCGTTCAGCAGGTTTTTGGCAGGATATTCGATCAGGCGGCGGATTTCGCCACAGATATTGATCGTGACGGCGCCTATTTCGATCGCCTGTTCGACGATGGCGACCGCTTCGACATCGGCGATATCGCGGTGACGGTTCTCCATGTGCCGGGCCACACGCCAGCCGACGTCGCCTATGTCGTCGGCGACGCGCTGTTTTGTGGCGATACGCTGTTCATGCCGGACTATGGCACCGCGCGCGCCGATTTCCCCGGCGGCGATGCGCGCCAGCTTCATCGCTCGATCCGGCGGCTGCTGTCCCTGCCGCGCGTGACCCGGCTGTTCCTGTGCCACGATTATAAGGCGCCGGGACGCGACTCTTTCGCCTGGGAAACGACGATCGGCGGCCAGCGCGACGCCAATGTGCATGTCCATGACGGCATCGACGAGGACGGCTTCGTCGCCATGCGCACCGCCCGCGACGCGACGCTCGGCATGCCCAAGCTGATCCTGCCGTCCATTCAGGTCAATATACGCGGCGGACGCCTGCCCGAACCGGCGGGCAACGGCACCCGCTACCTCAAAATCCCGCTCAACCTGTTTTGAAAGGGGATGAGGGCTGGTGCCGCCTTCTGATATGCGCCCTTTCGCGCATTTCCAGACAAGCCCCTAAACCAGTATGGTCTCACGGGACTGGCGCGTTATAGGTCCTTGTGAACGAGGGCGGGGCTGATGGCGCATAAATTGCTGGTGATCGAAGATGATGAGGCGATGGCCGCCTATATCGTCAAGGGGCTGACCGAAGAGGGCTATACCGTCGATCGTGCGGCGGATGGTCGCGACGGCCTTTTCCTGGCCAGCGACGGCAGCTACGACGCGATCATATTGGACCGGATGTTGCCGGTGATGGAGGGCACGGCCGTGCTCGCCGCGCTGCGCGCC
Source organism: Sphingobium sp. FG11 (assembly GCF_057809915.1). Taxonomy (NCBI): domain Bacteria; kingdom Pseudomonadati; phylum Pseudomonadota; class Alphaproteobacteria; order Sphingomonadales; family Sphingobiaceae; genus Sphingobium; species Sphingobium sp. FG11. The sequence continues at coordinate 233,033 of NZ_JBMDKW010000004.1, read as the reverse complement.
GCTCAGGTCGGGACGCCGGTCATCATCCTGTCGGCGCTCGGTTCGCCGGAGGACCGGGTGACGGGCCTTCATACCGGGGCGGACGACTATCTCGTCAAACCCTTCGCCTTCGCCGAACTGCTCGCGCGGGTCCGGCTGCTGCTGCGCAAGGGCAATGCCGGCGCGCAGGTCGTGACGAAGCTGGTCTGCGCCGACCTCGAAATGGACCTGCTGTCGCGCAAGGTTCGGCGCGCCGAAAAGATCGTCGAGCTTCAGCCGCGCGAATTCCGGCTACTTGAATATTTTCTGCGCCATGTCGATCAGGTGGTGACGCGCACGATGCTGCTCGAAGGCGTGTGGGATTATCATTTCGATCCGGGCACCAACGTCATCGACGTCCATGTCAGCCGCCTGCGCCGCAAGCTGGACGATGGCTTTCCCGCGCCCCTGCTGCACACGATCCGGGGCGCCGGTTATCGGTTCGGGACGGCGGACTGATGTTCGCGCGCCTGCGCCGGTTCGCCCGTTCCACCACTGCCCGTTTCGTCCTGCTCGCCTTTCTGTTTCAGGCGCCGGTGACGGGCGGGCTGCTGATCTTCGTACAGCAGACGAGCGAGCGCGCGCTGCTGGGCGAGGAAAAGGCGCTGGTCGCCGAATTGCGCGACGAATTGCGGGTCGCTTTTCGGGACGGCGGGGCGGAGGGGCTGAGCCTGCTCGTGCGCCAGCGGCTCGGGTCAGGGCATAGCGGCACGGCGGTGATCCTGCTGGTGGATCGCGCCGGGCGCAGGGTGGCGGGCAATATCGAGGGGTGGCCGCAGGACGTGCCGGCGAATGCGGACTGGAAAACCATCGACCTGCGCCGGATCGGCAGTGAACGGATCGAGCATATGGGCGTGGCCGCCACCACGCTGCCCGATAGCGCGCGCCTGCTGACCGGGCATGTGATCGACGCCAGCATCACGCTCGCGCGGGTCAATCGCGATGCGGTGATCGTCGCGCTCGGGCTGGGTGTCGTGCTGAGCCTCGCCTGCGCCCTGTTTCTGGGACAGCTTCTGTCGCACCGGATCAAGCATATCGTGGCGACATCGGTGGCGGTCGGCGATGGCGAGTTCACCCATCGCGTGGCCGTGGATGGCAGCGGCGACGCCTTCGATGCGCTGGGGCAGGCGATCAACGCGATGCTGGAACGGATCGAGGCGCTGGTGTCGCAATTGCGGCTGATGACCGATGGCCTCGCCCATGATCTGCGGTCGCCGGTGACTCGGCTCAAATCCGTGCTGGAGCGGGCGATCCTCGACGTGCGCGATCCGGTGGCCATCGCCGCGCTCGACCGGGTCGCGGACGAAGCGGAGACGTTGTTGTCGATGTTGTCGGTCGCCTTGCAGATCGCGCGCGCTGACGCCGGGATCGGCCGCGCCCATTTCGCCGATGCCGATGTGCGGCGGCTGATGGTCGATCTGGCCGAAGTCTATGGGCCGCTGGTTGAGGATGACGGGTTTGAAATCAGCCTGACCGCGCCGGAGGGGCTGGTGATGCCCTTGCATCGCGAACTGATGAGCCAGGCGATCGGCAATCTCATCGAAAACGCGCTGAAATACGCCGTCGGCGGCCGCCGGATCATCCTGGCCGTCGAGCCGGGTCACGACCGGATCGATTTCAGCGTCAGCGACGACGGGCCGGGCATTCCCGCCGAGCGCCGCGCCGATGCCTTGCGCCGCTTCGGTCGGCTCGATCCCGCGCGGCAGGCGCCCGGATCGGGCCTTGGCCTGACGCTGGCGGGCGCGGTGGCGCGGCTGCACGGCGGAACGATCGCGCTGGAGGATGCAGCGCCGGGCCTGCGCGTCCGCCTTTCGCTACCGCGCTAGACCGGCGCGTTCTCGGCGTCGACGCGGCCGCTACGCTCCAGCTTGCCCCAGCCCACCACCCAGCCGCCGATCGCCGAAGCGATGGCGCGGATCACGACCCAGTACATGATCTGCCGGTAGACCAGCCGCTGCGCCACCAGCAGATGCGCGGGATAGGGCACGCGCCGGGCGTCCAGCCGATAGGCGACCCAGCCGCACAGGACATCGATCGCGGTAAAGGCCAGCCAATACAGCCCCATCTGCCCGACATCGCCGCGCGTCTGCGCCCAGCCATGCTGGACCACCCGCAAAATGGTGCCGACGATCGACAGGATCAGCGCCAGATCGATCAGCGGCGATATCGCGGCGAAGAAGATCTGGAACGCCCAGGCTTGCGGCAGGCCGATCAGGGCGAGGCCCGCCGGTTCGCGCTTGCGCGTCACGGCGCGATGTTTCCACAGGCATTGCAGCGTGCCGAACGCCCAGCGATAGCGCTGCTTGGCGAGCGCGCGGAAGCTTTCGGGCGCTTCGGTCCAGGCCACCGCCATCGGATCATAAGTCACGCGCCAGCCCGCGCGCTGGATCGCGATCGTCAGGTCCTGATCCTCCGCCAGCGTATTTTCGGGATAGCCGCCCACGCCGTCGAGCGCCGCGCGACGCCATGCGCCGACCGCGCCCGGCACCACGGTCATGGCGTCGAACCCGGCCAGCGCGCGCCGCTCCAGATTTTGCGCGGTGATATATTCGACCGCCTGCCAGCGGGTGACGAGGTTGACGCGATTGCCCACACGCGCGTCGCCAGCGACCGCCCCGATTTGCGGGTCGGCGAACCAGCGGGCGAGGCGACCGATGGTTAGCGGCTCGAACTGGGTATCGGCGTCCAGCGCGATCACCACCTCGCCATCGGCCATCCGCAACGCGCGGTTGAGCGCGGCCGCCTTGCCGCCATTCTCCAGCGTCAGCAAGGTCACGCGCGGCTCGTCGGCGAATGCCTCCGCAACGATGGCGCTCGTCGCATCTTTCGATCCGTCATCGACGACGATGATATGCAGGCCGGGATAGTCGCTGGCGAGCACGCGGCGCACGGCGGTCTCGATCACCCGCTCCTCATTATAGGCGGGGATGATGACCGACACGGTCGGCTGAAACACCGGCGGGGCGGGGCGCTTGCGCCAGGACTGCACCGTCGCCAGCCCCGTCATCAGCAGCGCCCGGCCGATGCCCAGCGTGATCGCGACATAGAATATCCACGCCAGCGTCGCCGATGCGGCGGCGAGAATGACGAATATCGCCACATCGGTCCGCACGGCGAGCAGGTCGCTCGAATCCACCGCAGGCATGGCGGCGGCCTGCGACAGACCCACGAGGCGCGAGGCGGGGACGAATTTATATCCTTCCGCCTGAAGCGTGGCGATGATCCGCGGCAGGGCGGCCACCGTCTGCGCCCGGTCGCCGCCGCCATCATGGAGCAGGACGACATTGGCGGATCGCTCGGGCGATCCTTCATGGACCTGGTCGATCACCTCGCGCACGATCGCATCGACGCCCGGCCGCTGCCAGTCGTTCGGATCGACATGCAGCCCGACGACCGTATAGCCCGCCCGCTGTGCCTCCAGCGCCGGCTCCAGTTCGTCGGCCGTGGTCGGTTCGGCGTCGCCGAAATAGGGCGCGCGGAACAGCCGCATGGCGCGGCCGGTATAGGCTTCCACCATCCGCTGCGTGGCGTTCAGTTCCAGCCGCGTCTCCGCCGGGGAGGCCGAGGCGAGATTGGGATGGGTATAGGTGTGATTGCCGATCTCGCCCCCATCGGCGATGATCCGGTTGAGCAGTTGCGGATGTTCCAGCGCATTTTCGCCGATGACGAAGAAGGTGCCGGGAACATGATAATGTTCGAGAACCGACAGGATTTTGGGCGTCCACGTTCCGTCCGGCCCATCGTCGAACGTCAGCGCGAGCGTCTTGGGCAGCGCGCCCGCCCGCTGGACGACATAGGGCGTGGGCAAGGTGCGATAGCGCTCATCGCGGATGATCCCTTGCGCGTCGAAACGCGGTTCGCGCCAGCCCGCCGTCGGTGTCGCGGTGATCCGCAATATCTCGCCCGATCCTTCGACATCGGTGGTGAGCAGCGCATGCAGCGCCCGGATGTCGGGTCGTCCGCCGGCGCGATAGGCGGCGAGGTCGGTCCACAGGCCAGGGTCTTCGCTGCCCAGCCGCCAGACGGCGACATCGTCGATGCCCAGCCGCCTGAGCGCGAGCAGCTGGTTCCAGCTCGCCGCCGCATCCAGCAGCCAGAGCTGGTGGTGATGTCCGCCATCGTCATAGCCAAAACCGGCATTGCCGCTGGCCGGATCGAACATGATTTGCGCGTCGCTGTCATGCGCCGCCATCCACCCGTCCTCGACCGATAGCGCGTCTGCCTCGCCATCGTGCCAGTCATAGGCATAGCTGCCGATCGCCACGATCAGCCGGTCGCGGCCGACCGCGTGCAAGGCCGCGCCGACTTCGCGCAGGAACCAGTCCTGCGCCGCGATCGGTCCCGCATCGCCGCCCTGCCAGTGCTGGTCATAGGCCATCAGCATGACCCGGTCGGCCACCTTGCCGAGCGCCGCGAGCGGCCAGTCCCGATCGTCCGCCGGGGCTGTGACCGCCAATATAGTCCCAGCCGGCATGGCGCGGTGAAGCTGTGCCAGGAAATGCAGATAATCGCGCATCGCGTTCGATGGCAGCGCCTCGAAATCCATGACGAGGCCCGCCTGACGGGCGCTCGCGACCTGCGTCGAAAGCTGCCTGACGAGCGCGGCGCGCGCGGACGGATTATGCAGCATGGCTGCGGTGTTCGCGCCGTCCCACTCTGTCTCGGTCAGGTTCTGGACCATCGGCAATATTCTGGGCGGATGCTTCATCGCCGCGATCATGTGATCGAAGTCATCATCCTTATCGATGGTGACGGCATGGCGTGGACCGCGAACGTCGATCGTCGCCGGCACCACCCAGTCGAGCGCCTTCACATGGCGGCGCAGCGACGCGAGGCTGGCCACATTATGCGGCAGGTAGAAACCGATGCTCAGCGGACTATGCGGGTCCTTTCCGCCGTGCAGGGGCAGCCAACTCGTCAGGCCGTGCCGCCCGCCGCGCGTGGCGACGAACTTTGTCGCATGTGGCTGCGGCAGCGGCAAGGCGAGGTCCCGGCCGCGCGGCACCGCGACCAGCGTCGTAGCAAAGGCGATCGCCGCCAGGATCAGCAGCGACAGCAGCCCGGCGACCAGCCGCCGCGCCCAGGTTCCGCGCCGGCCGCTGGGATCGTAAAAAATAGGCTTCGCCATGATTCAGCCCCGTTCCCGCAATGTGTCGACGCGTGGACGCGGAGGAAGAATGTTGCGCATGGCGGCTGGCCCCTGATCGGTCATGATATGCCGTGCTGTTAGGCGCGGGCATGTGAGCCGAGACTGATCGCCGGATTAATATTTGGTCATGCGCACGGCAGCAGCGTTCAGCCGCGCGTCGTCGCGATCCGTTCCATGATCGCCGCGCCGGTCGCTTCGAACCGGGCTTGCGAAAACCGATCCAGCATATCAGCCCGCGCGGCCGCGCCCATACGGTGCAGCCGGTGCGGCGCGCTCAGCATCAGCGCCAGCCGGTCCGCCAGCGCCGTCGGGTCGCCGGGGGGCACGACATGGCCGGTCTCCCCATCCCTGATCGACCATGGCATTTCGCCCACCGCCGATCCCAGCACGGGAAGCCCGGCGGTCAGCGCTTCATGGGCGGCGATGCAGAATCCTTCGGATCGCGACGGCTGGGCATAGAGATGCAGCCCGGCCAGGAAGGCGCGCGGGTCGTCCGCATAGCCGGTCAGCCGCACCGATTCGATGCGCTCCGCCCGCGCCAGGGCGGCCAGTCGCTCCCGCTCCGCGCCTTCGCCCGCGATCAGCACTTCGAGCGGGGCGGACGGGGTGAAGCCGCCATCGCGCAACCGGGCGAGCGCCGCGATCAGCATATCATAGCCCTTGACCGGATGGAGCCGCCCGAGACTTCCCAGCCGAATCGGCTGCCCCGCCTGCCATCGCGACGCCTGCGGCATCAGCGGATCGGCCGCGAAAATCGGCCAGCAGGTCAGGCGATCGGCCGGGATGCCCAGCCGCTCCGCGCTCAGTTCCGTCACCGACCGGGAATCACCGACCCACAGCAGCGCGCGCGACTGAAGCAGGCGCATCAGCCGCCGGTTCCACGGTTTGAGAAAAGCGGCATGTTGCCAGCTGATAACCGGCAGACCCAGCATCGGCCCGACCAGCAGCCCAAGGATCGTCGCACGTGATAGCGACGTCCAGATATGAGTCGCGCCCCAGGACCGCAATTGCCCCGCCAGCCATCGCGCGGCGGCGACATGATCGCCCGATCCGCCCTCCCGAACGGCGGGGTCGAGGCCAGCCGCCGCCATCGCCGGCAGCGCCCGGCCATCGCGCCGGGTGAGGGCGAACACCCGCACCTGCGCGCCTTGTCGTTGCAGCACGGCGGCGATGGCGGGCACGGGCAGCGCTGCCCCGCCGCCCTCGACCGAATTGATGACATAAGCGATGCGTGGGCCGGTCATGCAGGCGGTATCACCAGTGTTTCGTCGCGAATGCAATGGCTGGCTGCGCCGCGCGACCGCCGCTACAAAGCCCGCTTATGCCCCTCAACGCTGTCCCGTTTCGTCCCTTCTCCCTCACGCGGGCCTTTTTCGCGCATGAGGCGGCCGGCGGCGTCACGCTGATCGTGGCGGCGCTGGCGGCGATGGCGATCGCCAACTCGCCGCTCGCGCCGCTCTATTTCACCGCATTGCATGGCAGACTGGGCGGCCTCACCCTGCTGCACTGGATCAATGACGGCCTGATGGCGCTGTTCTTCCTGCTGGTGGGGCTGGAGATCAAGCGCGAGGTGTTGGGCGGGCAACTGGCGCGCTGGTCCGACCGCCTGCTGCCGGGGGGCGCTGCCCTCGCCGGGGTTGTGCTGCCTGCGCTTATCTATGTCGCCCTCAACCGCGATTCGACCGAGGGCCTGCGCGGTTGGGCTATTCCCGCCGCGACCGACATCGCCTTTGCGCTCGGGGTGCTGGCGCTGCTCGGTCCGCGCGTGCCGGTCTCGCTCAGGATATTCCTCACGGCGGTCGCGATCATCGACGATCTTGTCGCGGTGCTCATCATCGCTTTTTTCTACACCGACGGGCTGAACCTGCCAGCGCTCGCCGGTGCGGGCGGGACCCTCGCGGTCCTGATCCTGCTCAACCGCAGGGGCGTGACGGCGCTGTGGCCCTATCTGCTCGTCGGCCTCATCCTGTGGGGCCTTGTTCTCCAGTCGGGCATCCATGCGACGCTGGCAGGGGTCGCGCTTGCGATGACGGTGCCGTGCGGAGCAAGGACGCCCGACGTTGGTGCCGCGCCGCTCGTGCGGCTCGAACATGGGCTGCATCCATGGGTCGTCTATGGCATCGTGCCGCTTTTCGGCTTCGCCAATGCGGGCGTGTCGCTGGCGGGATTCGGCCTGCGCGACCTCCTCGATCCGTTGCCGCTCGGGGTCGCGCTGGGCCTGCTTGCCGGCAAGCAGATCGGCATTTTCGGCGCGGTCTGGCTGCTGGTGCGTTTCGGCTGGGCGCAGCGGCCGCGTGACGCGGGCTGGGGCCAGATTTACGGTGTCGCCCTGTTGTGCGGGATCGGCTTTACGATGAGCCTGTTCATCGGCGGTCTGGCGTTCGGCGAAGGATCGCATCTCAACGATGCGGCGAAACTGGGCATATTGTCGGGGTCGGTGGCTTCGGCGCTGCTCGGCTTCCTGACGCTGCGGCTGATCCCCGCGCGCATGGATAAAAAGTAACTGGCGCGCACCGGAGGCCAGTCGGTATTGGGCTTTTCGCAAGGACGGAAGGCGACCCGATGGAAATCGAACTGAGCGCGGAGGCGAAGGACAGGCGGCTCAATCGCCTCGTCGCGGTCACGGTGGTCCTGCTCTCCGTTTTCATGGCGGTGTGCAACATCAAGGACGGCAATATCGTCCAGGCGATGCAGCAGGCGCAATCGAGCGCGGTGGACCGCTGGGGCGAATATCAGGCGACGAAGACAAAGGCGCATATCGTCCGCACCGCCCAGTTCGAACTGGCGGCGGCGGGGACGCCGGGCAATCCGGCGGCCGTGGCGGCGCAGCGCGCCTTCGCGCAGGAAAGCGCGCATTATGCGGCGGAAGCACCGCTGCTCGCCCGGCAGGCGCAGGATTTCAGCCGCCAATATGATGCGCTGAACGTGCATGACGACCAGTTCGACGCCAGCGAGGCGCTGGTTTCCACCGCCGTGTCCCTCTCAGCCGTCGCCGCCCTGACCGAAGCGTTTCTCCCGCTCGCCTTCGCCTGGGCGATCGGGGCGATGGGCGTGGGGATGGGCCTGTGCGGCTTCACCGCAAGCACGTTCGATCCAACCGCGCTCAGCCATTTTCTGGGATAGAGTCTGTTTGGAATGCGCAAAAGAGCGCATTCCGAGGATGCGCCAAAAGCGCATTTTCAAACTTTTCACGATTTGGCGGGAACGATGAAGGCGTCCTTCCGCGCCAATGCGAACAGGCGCAGTCCCGCCGCCTCCGCGCGCGCCAGCGCCAGGCTGGTCGGCGCGGACAGGGTGACGAGCAGGGGGCAGTTGGCGAGCGCCGCTTTCTCGACCAGCTCATAGGAACAGCGTGACGACAGCAGCGCGAAGCCGCCATCCCAGTCCATCCCCGCACGCCGCATCGCGCCGATCAGCTTGTCGAACGCATTGTGGCGGCCGACATCCTCGCGCACCAGCAGCGGCTGTCCGTCGGCGGAACATAAGGCCGCAGCATGCATCGCGCCCGTGCGATCATGGCCGGGCTGCGCATCCGCCAGCAGGTCGAGCGCCCGAAAGATCGCGTCCCGATCCGCGCGCGTCACGCCGCTCACCACGGGCAGGGGCCGCATCGCCTGTTCCAGATTTTCGATGCCGCACAGACCGCAGGAGGAGTCCGACACGCGATGGCGCACGCGCGTCAACAGCCGCTCGCTGCGCTCTTCCACCAGCTGCGCCCGGATCAGCAAGCCATGGCCGCTGTCATGGACATCATGACCGATAATATCCTGTGGCGCGTCGATCAGCCGTTCCGCCAGCGCGAAGCCGGTCAGCAGGTCGCCCAGATCGCCGGGGCTGGCCATCAGCACGGCATAACCGACGCCGTTAAACTCCAGCGCGACCGGCGTTTCCACCGCCACGGCACGCATGACCGCCTGCGACGCGCCGTCCGCCGTCATGCGGTCGAAGCGCATCGCGATATCGGTGACGGGCGGCTCCATGCGATCAGCCGCCGCGTCGCCGCCAGCGGCGAAACAGCGTGACCCCCAGCACCCCGCCGCCGATCACCGCCGCGATCGCGCCGCCCGCCGATGCGAGCGCCCACGCCCCGGCCACCAGCAGCCCGGTCAGGAAATCGACGATGATGAGGGTGAGGTGGATCATGGCGGAAGGACGGGCGCTATTGCCCCAGTTCCTTCGCCTCCTGATATTTCAGTTCGAGGAAGCGGTTTTGCACCGCCAGCTTGTCGAGGTCGCCGCTCGCCAGTTGCTCGCTCATCCGCTCGATTTCCGCGTCGATCACTTGCAGCCCCTCGACCAGTTGCGCGTCAGGCACCCGGCCATTGCGTTCCTCGCGCCGCAGGGGGACGGGGATCGATTGATATCCGGTCACCAGTTCGGGCAGATGATCGGCCAAAAGCTTGCGGATTTCCAGCGCCGCCGGTTCCTGCGGGTTCAGCCGTTCGAGTTGCGGGACCAATGTCTCAAGCCGCACCCCGATACTGTCGACCAGCGTGACCGCGGGGGCGGGCAGGGCCTTGCGCTGATTCTCCAGCCATATCTCGGTTTGCAGCGGCAGCGCGGTCAGCGCGCTATCTGCCAGCGCCTCCGTGCGTACTCGGCGTTCGGTGGGCAGCAGCGCGATCAGCAGCACCGCCGCGATCATCGCCGCCAGCACGATCATCACACCGCTGGTGCCGAGCGGGATCACGAAACCCGCCACGGCGCTCGCGATCAGGACCGCGACGATCGCCCCTACCGCCAGCTTGACCTTGCGCACCAGCCCCGCGTTGCGCCGTTGCCGCGCCCGCATGGACAGGCTGCGTCCGCGCTCGCCATGGCGGCGCAGCACCGCTTCGGCATCGGCCAGCACGCGGTCGGACCGGCTCATCACGTCACCCCTCGATCGCGCTCAGCAACGGATGGTCGATGCGCGCCTCGCTCGCGGCCTGCGCCTGTCCCTGCGCGCGGGCAATATAGCCTTTCGACTTTTCGACTTCGTTCGACAGGCTGTTGACGGTCGTTTTCATATTCTCCAGCGCCTTGAGCTTGAAGGCGTCGATATTGTCCATCGTGTCGTAGATATTCTGGAAAGCGCGCTGCAACGTCTCGATGGGGATCGTGGATGAGGCCGCCTGCTCATGAATCGCCGCAGTCTGACTCTTGAGCAGTTCGCCGGTCGAATCGATCATGTTCGCGGTCGTCGTGTTGAGCGCGCTGATCTGTTCCAGCACCAGCCTCTGTCCGGCCAGCGCCTGCGCCACCGTCACCGCCGTCCGCAGCGCCGCGACCGTCGTCGTGCTGGCACGATCGACGCCCTTGACCAGCTCGACATTATTCTTCTTGACCAGATCGAGCGCGAGATAGCCCTGCACCGTCACCGCCATCTGGGTCAGCAGGTCCTGCGTGCGCTGGCGGATATAGAAAAGCGCGCTCTCGCGGATCGCCTTGGCCTTGGCCGGATCGGTCGCGTCCAGCGCCATCGCTTTTGCTTCCAGCCCGGCGTCCATCGTCTTGCTGATATGGATCATCTGTTCGAGGCGACCCATGGTGGCCCACATATTCTGCCGCTCGACATCGATCGCGGCATTATCCTTGACCAGCACGTCTTTGCCGCTCGCCAGACTGCCAAGGATCGCGTTGATATGGCTTTGCGCGCTTTTGTAGCTGTCGAAATAGTCGCGCATTTTATTGCCGAACGGGATGAGGCCGAACAGCTTCTTGGGCGCGGTCAGGCTGCCGCGCCTGCCGGGGTCGAGATCCTCGACCGTGCGGCGCAGTTCGGCGAGGTCGGCGCCGACCTTGTTGTCGCTGTCCATCGCCCGCACCGGCCGGTCGAGGAAGCGGTTGCTGTGCCCGGCCGCCTCCGCGATTTCCTTGCGGCCCATATTGGTCAACTGATCGACCCGCGCGCCGAAGGCTGGCGAATTGGCGTCCTGCGCGACCAGATCGTCGATGAACGCATCGACCTTCTCGTCCAGCTTCGATTTCCTCTCATCGTCGATCGGCACCAGCCCCGCCGCCTTCTCGGGCGCGACCGCCGGCACCGGATCGGGCGGCGTGAGGGTGAAAGCGTCGGCGGTGGCGGTCGTCGTGGGGGGGCTGGAAGCCATATCATCTCCCGTTCGGGTTCGGCCGGACTGTCATATGCATATAGGACAGCCGGTCCACAAGCTCCAGCCCGATATTGGCGGGCCGCCCGCGCATTGCAATCGGGCCTGACGCGCAGACTTTGCCCTGGTGATCCGCGTAAGCCTTGCCGCATCGCGTCATTTCCTGTAGGGGCGCGCCCGAAGCCTCTGCGTGGCCTTACGGTCGGCCAGGGGAGCCCATATCCCAAAGGCAAATTATGTCCCTGCGTAATATCGCGATCATCGCGCATGTCGATCACGGCAAGACCACCCTCGTCGATCAGCTTTTCCGCCAGTCCGGCACCTTCCGCGACAATCAGCGCGTCGAAGAGCGGGCGATGGACAGCAACGACCTCGAAAAAGAGCGCGGCATCACGATTCTGGCGAAGCCGACCTCGGTCGAGTGGGCGCCTCCGGGCGGTGGCGAGCCGGTCCGCATCAACATCGTCGATACGCCGGGCCACGCCGACTTCGGCGGCGAAGTCGAGCGCATCCTCTCGATGGTCGACGGCGTCGTGCTGCTGGTCGACTCGTCGGAAGGCGCGATGCCGCAGACCAAGTTCGTGACCGGCAAGGCGCTGGCGCTGGGCCTGCGCCCCATCGTTGTCGTCAACAAGGTCGATCGCCCCGACGAGCGCATTCAGGAAGTGCTGGACGAGGTGTTCGACCTGTTCGTGTCGCTCGACGCGACCGACGAACAGCTCGATTTCCCGGTCCTCTATGCGTCGGGCCGCAACGGCTACGCCAATGACGACCCGTCGCTGCGCGCCGGGACGCTGACGCCGCTGTTCCAGAAGATCGTCGATCATGTGCCGCCCCCGGCGCTGGACGTCGATGCGCCCTTCACCTTCCTCGTCACCCTGCTCGACCGCGACAATTTCCTCGGCCGCGTGCTGACCGGCCGCGTGACCTCGGGCAAGGTCCGCGCCAACCAGGCGATCCATGCGCTCGATATGGACGGCAAGGTGCTGGAAACCGGCCGCGCGTCGAAGATCATGGCGTTCCGGGGGCTCGACCGCGTGCCTGTGGATGAAGCGCAGGCGGGCGACATCATCTCGCTCGCCGGTCTCGCCGTCGCGACCGTGGCGAACACCATTGCCGACACCAGCGTGACCGAGCCGATCCAGGCCCAGCCGATCGATCCGCCGACGCTGTCGATGCGCTTTGCCGTCAATGATTCGCCGATGGCGGGTCGCGAAGGCAGCAAGGTGACGAGCCGCATGATCCGCGACCGTCTGGAGCGCGAAGCCGAATCCAACGTCGCGATCAAGGTGACGGAGAGCGAGGACAAGGACAGTTTCGAAGTCGCCGGGCGCGGCGAACTTCAGCTTGGCGTCCTTATCGAAACGATGCGCCGCGAAGGGTTCGAACTGTCGATCAGCCGCCCTCGTGTGCTGTTTGGCGAAGATGAGGCTGGCAACAGGACCGAGCCTTATGAAACCGTCATGATCGACGTCGACGATGAATTTTCCAGCACGGTCGTCGACAAGATGAACCAGCGCAAGGCGGAAATGACCGACATGCGCCCCTCGGGCGGCAACAAGACCCGCATCACCTTCTCCGCGCCCTCGCGCGGCCTGATCGGCTATCATGGCGAATTCCTGTCCGACACGCGCGGCACCGGGATCATGAACCGGCTGTTCGAGAAATATGGCCCGCACAAGGGCAAGATCGAAGGCCGCAAGAATGGCGTCCTCATCTCCAACGGCGCTGGCGAGGCCAATGCCTATGCGCTCGGCCCGCTCGAAGAGCGCGGCGTGCTGATGGTCGGCGTCGGCGAAGTCCTGTATGAAGGCATGATCATCGGCGAAAATGCCAAGACCGACGATCTCGAAGTCAATCCGATGAAGTCCAAGGCGCTGACCAACTTCCGCGCCAGCGGCAAGGATGACGCCGTGCGCCTGACCCCGCCATGGAAGATGACGCTGGAGCAGGCGATCGCCTATATCGACGATGACGAACTGGTCGAAGTGACGCCCAAGACCATTCGTCTGCGCAAGCGCTATCTCGATCCCAATGAGCGCAAGCGCATGAGCCGCGCCAAGGCGGCCTGATCGGGCTTCGATCCGTGATACAGGGGCCGGCGCCGCGATGCGCTGGCCCTTTTTCTTTGTGGCCCCTATGGGAGACACCTATGGCCGACCTCTATCTCAAGGCGCTGGAATCCGAGCGGCGCAGCCTGTGGGCGGAATGCCGGCTCAAGGGGCTGCCCAAGGATTCGCCGCAACGCCAGCGCATCGTCGAACTGGACGGACTGCTGACCGCGCACAAGGCGAAGAAGGGGACGTAAGGCAGGCCCGCCGCCGCCCTTATCTGTCGTTACGCCTGCATAATGGAAGCTCTACCGCTGCCGTGAAAAAGCGGCTATGGTTAACCGATGGGGGCGAGGACATATTTCGCGGCCGCGCTGGCGGTCCTGCTGCTGGCGCGTGTCGCGAGCGCGGAGCCATTGGGGCAAGCGCCAAAGCCGGGCGCGCTCGAAACCTATCGGGACTGGACGGTGGGCTGCGACAATCGCAACCGATGTGAGGCGGTCTCGCTTCTCCCCGAAGGCGGCGAGTGGCCCGATGCGCCGGTCATGCTGGGCATATCCCGCGCCGCCGGGGTGGATGCCGGGGCGGAAGTCCGCATCAGCCGCAATGGTAGCGGGCGCGCCGATCTTGCCCTGTTCATCGACGGCCGCAAGATCGCGAGCGCATCGGCGAGAAACGGCGACGCAACCATCGCCGGACCGCAGGCAGCCGCCGTCGCCATCGCCATGGCGCGCGGCGGCGTCATGGAAATCCGTGCCGGGCAAAAGCTGATTGGCCGGCCTTCGCTGGCGGGATCGGCCGCCGCGCTGCGCTATATGGACGCGCGGCAGGGGCGGGCTGGCACCATCACCGCCCTCATCGCGACCGGCGCGCTGGGGACGACCGCCGTGCGCCCCGCGCCAGCGCCCTCAATCGTCAAGCGGGCCGTCATTCCCGCAACGCCCCTCCCGGCGGCGCTCTGGCGTGAGGAACTGACCGCGCTCGGCAAGTTCACCGGCTGCACCGACGAGATGAAGGACGCGCAGCCGCCCGCACAATATCGCCTGTCGAGGGCGGAGACGCTTATCCTGGTCCCCTGCGGCGCGGGGGCCTATAATTTCACTTCGGTCCCGGTGATCGCCACGGGCATAGCCGGCCGCCGCAGCTGGCGCTTCGCCACGTTCGACTATCAGCCCGGCTGGAGCGAGGACCCGCAGCATCCTATGCTGGTCAATGCGGGCTTCACGCCGGACAAGTCGCGGCTCGAAAGCTTTGCGAAGGGGCGCGGCATCGGCGATTGCGGCGGCAGCGAAGCCTATGTCTGGGACGGCGCGCGCTTCCGGCTGGTCGAGGCAACCGCGATGGGTGAATGCCGCGGCGCATGGCGCTGGATCACCACCTGGTCGGCGCAGGTCATCGAATAGATTTTAGCGTCTGTTTGGAAATGCGCCTTGTGGCGCATCCGCACCGGCCCTTCAAACGAGTCACGTGCCTCGTTTGAAGGGCCGGTGCGGCAACAGAAATGCGCTCTTTCCGCGCATTTCGGGACAGACTCTTACGCCGCCTCCGCCAAAATCAGCGAGAACAGGCCTTCCTCGTCCGTCCATTCGCGCACCGGCTCCCACTGGCCCGATCGCAACAGCAAGCGGCTGTCGCGCGGCCCATATTTATGGCTGCTCTCGGTATGAATAGTCTCGCCCGCCGCCATGGCAAAGTCCTGACCCGCCACACGAAACGCGACGGCCTGCGTCGCTTCCAGATGCATCTCGATCCGCGCCTTGTCATCGTTCCACACCGCCCGATGGACGAAGGCGTCGACCGGAATGTCGCCGCCCAGCTCGCGATTGATCCGCACCAGCAGATTGCGGTTGAAGGCGGCGGTGATCCCCGCCGCGTCGTCATAGGCAGCGACCAGTCTCTCGCGCGGCTTCACCCTGTCCATACCGATCAACAGCATCGCCCCGTCGCCCAGCAGGCGGCGCATCGCCCGCAGCAGGTCTACCGCCGCATCCGGCTCCATATTGCCGATGGTCGAACCGGGGAAAAAGCCGAGCCGCGCCATGCCCTCAATCGCGGGGGGCAGGGTCAATGCGCGATTGAAATCGCCCACCACCGGCAGCACCGGCAGGCCGGGGAAGGCGATGGACAGCGTCGCGCTGCTCGCCATCAGATACTCGTCGCTAATGTCGATCGGCACATAAGCGGCGGGATCGATCGCGCGCAGCAGATGCGGCGTCTTGCGGGCGCTGCCCGCGCCGAATTCCACGACCGCCCGGTCCCGTCCGGCGGCTGCGGCGAAATCGGCGCCATGCCGCGCGAGCAGCGCGGTCTCGGTGCGGGTCGGGTAATATTCGGGCAGTTGCGTGATCGCCTCGAACAATTCCGAACCATGCCGGTCGTATAGCCAGACCGGCGGCGTCGCCTTCTGCCGCCGAGACAGGCCCGCAACTATGTCATGGCGGAAGGCGGGATCCGCCGATGGCGTGGCCAGTGCGCAGTCCTGTGTCATCAGCATCGTCACAAATCCTTGGCCAGCCGCAGCCCGGTGAACTGCCAGCGCTGATGGGGGTAGAAAAAGTTGCGGTAGCTGGGTCGCATATGGCCGCGCGGGGTGGCGCAACTGCCGCCCTTCAGCACGAACTGCCCGGCCATGAACTTGCCATTATATTCGCCGACCGCGCCCTGCGCCGGTTGAAAGCCGGGATGGGGGCGATAGGCGCTGCCGGTCCATTCCCACACATCGCCGAACATCTGCGTCAGCGTGTCCGCCTGTTCGGCTGCGCGCGGTCGCGGGCATGACGCGCCGTCGAGCTGAACGCCGCCCACGGGCGAGATATTCTGCGCCGCGCTTTCCCATTCCGCTTCCGTCGGCAGGCGCGCGCCCGCCCAACTGGCATAGGCGTCTGCTTCATACAGGCTGATATGGGTCACGGGCGCGGCGGGGTTCACCGGCTGGCGACCATCCAGCCCGAACCGGCTCCAGCCCTTCTCCTCCCGCCGCCAGTAGAGCGGCGCGTCGATATCCTCCGCCTGCACCCAGCTCCAGCCCTCCGACAGCCAGTGCGCTGCTTCGCGATAGCCGCCATCCTCCATGAAGGCGATCCACTCGCCGTTCGTGACCGGCCGATGGGCCAGCGCATGCGGACGCAGCCACACTTTGTGGCGCGGCCCCTCGCAATCGAACGCGAACTCGCCTTTGCCCTCATCGCCGATCTCGACCAGCCCTTCGCGCCCCTCGATCCAGTGCAACGCTCCGGGCGCTGGCGCCGGCATTTCCGCCGGCGCGGCGAACAGCGCCGGCTCCAGCGGGTTGAGCGAAAACAGATGCAGCAGGTCGGTCAGCAGCAATTCCTGATGCTGCTGCTCATGATGCAGGCCCAGCGTCACCAGCGCCCGCGTCGCCTCGTCGAAGGACGGCATGGCCCGCTGCATCGCCCGGTCGACATGGGCGCGATAGGCGATGATGTCGTTGAGCGACGGCCGCGTCAGCATCCCGCGCCGCGATCGCGGTTGCCGCGCGCCCTCGGCCTCATAATAGCTGTTGAACAGATAGGCGAAGCGGGGATCGAACGCCTGATACTCCGCGACATGATCGCGCAGCACGAACGTCTCGAAAAACCAGCTGATATGGGCGAGATGCCATTTGGCGGGCGACGCATCCGCCATCGACTGCACGGTTGCGTCGGCATCGGAAAGGGGCGCGGCCAGCGCTTCGCTCAGACCCCGTATGTCCTGATAGCGTGTCGCCAGATCATCCTGCCGCGCGACGGTTCGGCTCTTGGCCATAGGTCCCCCTTCGATACGGTTGCGCCGCTCTCGTCGGGGAGAATCGCTTGGACCGTGATTTAGGTTCCCACGGATCGGCGATATGGCGCAATCGGCGCGCCGTTTCCGGCACGCCGCACCTGATCGCGACCGGCCCCCTTCGCCTCATACAGCGCTTCATCGGCCAGGCGTAGCGCATCATCGACAGGGCCGCCGCTCCAGCGCACGACGCCCGCCGAAAAGGTGACGAGGCGTCCGCCCGCCGCCTCGTTTGGCTGCCCCCGCATGCGGCCCGCGATGCGGGCGAGCGACCAGCACGCCTCATCCTCTATGCAATCTTCGAAGAAGATCGCGAATTCCTCGCCGCCCCATCGCGCGACCATGTCGATGCGCCGGACCTGCGCGGAAAGCCGTGACGCGAAATCCACCAGCAGGCGATCGCCCGCATCATGGCCGAGCTGATCGTTGACCTGCTTGAAATGATCGATGTCGACGATCGCCAGGCTCCCCTTGCGCCGCGCCTCGGGCAGCGCGTCGAGATGCGCCAGGAAACCGCGCCGGTTGGCGATGCCGGTCAGCTGGTCCTCATGCGCGGCAGCGCGCAGGCCGTCGATCTGTGTCCGGGTGGCGCGGGCGGCATGATGGACGCCGGCATACAGGCTGTGGATGACATCGCCCACATCGGGCAGCGCCGGCGCCTGATCGGGATGCAGCGTTTCGGCGAGCGTCTGGATCGGCCGCAGCAGCGCGCCGATCCCCAGCAACGCCAACGCCGTTCCCCCCACCGTGGCGAGCGTCAGCAGGATGAATTCGGCGAGCGCGATCCGGCCGGTCGCCATGCCCCAGGCGATGTAGATCAACAATGGCAGGTGCGTGGAAACAAAACACAGCGCGAACAGCCGCATGCGCAGGCTGCGCGGAAAGAGGAAGGATGTCAGGAGATAAAATTGCATACGCGGTCCCGTCTGGCGGTGGAGGCGCAGATTGTCGGCGAGGGATGAACGGACTTCGAAGGAACAGGGTTAACGCCAGCGAGCGGAACGGGCCAGGCGCCCGGCGCGTGTCAAACTGCCCGCAAGGCGGTCAGCGCGACGCGCCCGGCACCCATTTGATATCGCCCGCGCCATTGCCGTTCAGCCGCCGGGCGAGCACGAACAACAGGTCGGACAGGCGGTTGAGATAGGCCAGCGCCTGCGGGTTGAGCACGACTTCGGCGGCGGCGGCGGTCGCGCTCCGTTCGGCGCGGCGCGTGATCGCGCGGGCCAGATGGACCGCGGCGGCGGCAGGCGATCCGCCGGGCAGGATGAAGCTGTCGAGCGGACTGAGATCGGCGTTCATCGCATCGATCTGCGTTTCCAGCCGATCGACCTGGCCCGCGATGATGCGCAATGCCCATGGCTCGTCCGCACCATCGGGGACCGGGGTGGCGAGGTCTGCGCCCAGATCGAACATATCGTTCTGGATCACCGTCAGCCATTGGGCTTCGGGCGCGTCGCCCAGCGCCAGCACGGCGAGGCCGATGGCGCTGTTCGCTTCATCGACATCGCCCACGGCCTGCATGCGCGGCGCATATTTGGGCAGGCGGGATCCGTCGACAAGGCCGGTCGTCCCGCCGTCGCCGGTGCGGGTATAGATTTTGTTGAGCTTGACCACGCTAGTTGCCGCTGCCCTTCATGAGCAGCAGGATCGCGACGATGATGACCGCCACCGCCTGAAACAGGATGCGGTTGAACATCATCTTGTTCTGCTTGAGGCTGGACGGACGAATCGCGCCTTCGGGCAGGTTCAGTTCTTCCTTGGTCGTTTGCAGGAAGGCGATGATGCCCCGGATCAGCGCGAACAGGGTCGCGGCCATGGCAAGGACGAGGGCGATGACGAGGATGACGTTCATAACGCCACTCTAAGCCTGTGCCAGCGCAATGCCAACCGGAAAGACCCCGGCGCGAAGCTGTGCCGCTAGCGTGCCGGGGTCGATGCCCTGGCTGCGCAGATCGGCGAGGGCGATCGATCCCGCGCGCTTGGCCAGCCGCTTGCCGTCCGGCCCCAGCAACAGCGGATGGTGGCGATAGACCGGGGCGGGGAGGGCTAGCAGCGCCTGCAACAGACGGTGAATGTCGGTCGCCCCGCGCAGATCGTCCCCGCGCAGAACATGGGTGACGCCCATCGCGGCATCGTCCAGCGTGCAGGACAGATGATAGCTGGCGGGCGCGTCCTTGCGCGCCAGCACGACATCGCCATGGACGAGGGGACTGGCCGCTACCGGCACAGGCTCGGCGGCGGGGCAGGGCAGGGACAGCCAATGCAGCGCGCCTGCCCGCCGCGCCGCCGCGCCCATGTCGATCCGCCAGGCATGGGCCTCGCCCGCCGCGATCCGCCGCGTGCGTTCGGCGTCGGAAAGGGTCCGGCAGGTGCCGGGATAGACCGGCCCCTCCGGTCCATGCGGCGCGCTCGCGCTGGCCGCTATGTCGGCCCGCGTGCAGAAACAGGGGTAAAGCAGGCCCATCGCGCGCAGCCGGTCCAGCGCGGCGGCATAGGTCTCCAGCCGCTGCGACTGAAAGACGACCTCGCCCTCCCATCGCACGCCCAGCCAGCGCAAATCCTCGATGATGCCGTCCACATGCTCTGCTCGGCTGCGCGCGCCGTCAATGTCCTCGATCCGCAGGCGCAACGATCCGCCCTGCTCATGCGCGAAATCCATCGCCATCAGCGCGGACCAGCCATGGCCGATATGCAATCGCCCGGTCGGACTGGGCGCGAAGCGCGTCACTATATGCTGCGGTGCGACGGGCGAACTCACACTGCCCCTTGACGGCCCGTGCCGGTTAATGCTGTCATGTGAGCGTCACGTTTCTGGTCAATCAGGATGATGGCAAGGGGTTAGAGGTTTTTATGTACCATCCCGACCTGATACGGCACCCGGAAAATTGCCCGGCGCTCGTCCTGAATGCCGATTATACGCCGTTGAGCTATTATCCGCTCAGCCTGTGGCCGTGGCAGACCGCGATCAAGGCGGTGTTTCTCGACCGGGTCGACATCGTCGCCAGCTATGCGCGCGAAGTGCACAGCCCCAGCCGCCAGATGAACATCCCTTCGGTGATTGCGCTCAAACAATATGTGCGCCCGTCCGAACATCCCGCCTTCACCCGGTTCAACCTGTTCCTGCGCGACAAGTTCGCCTGCCAATATTGCGGCTCGCAAAGCGACCTGACGTTCGACCATGTCATCCCCCGCCGCGCGGGCGGGCGCACCACCTGGGAAAATGTCGCGACCGCCTGTTCGCCCTGCAACCTGAAGAAAGGCGGACGAAATCCGCGCGAAGCCGGGATGCGGCTGTATGTCCAGCCGATCCGGCCGACCACCTGGCAGTTGCAGGAACATGGCCGGGCGTTTCCGCCGGGCTATCTCCACGAAAGCTGGCACGACTGGCTCTATTGGGACGTCGAACTGCTGGCTTGAAATATGTTGGAAATGCGCTCTTCCGCGCATTTCCAGACAATGTCTCAGGACATGGCGGGTAGCCAGTCCAGATCCATATCCTTGTGCCGGTTGGTATAGTGGCCGATCTCCTCCAGCCGGGGAAGGTCGATCAGCGTGATGCGGCCATTGGCGCGGCTGATGAGTTTCTCCTGCTCCATCTGCCGGATCATCCGGTTCACATGCACCGACGTCAGGCCGATCGCGTCGCCGATTTCCTCCTGCGTCAGCTTGAGGTCGAAACTGTCCGTAATCGCGTCGTCGGTCACGCGCAGCCGGTCGAACATATCGAGCAGGAAGGATGCGACGCGCGCCTTCGCCGATGTGCGGCCCAGCGATGCGAGACGGTCCGTCAGCGCCACCCGTTCGGCATTGGACAGCAGGAACAGTAAAGCGGCGACGCGCGGATATTCCTCCAGCAGCCGGCGCAGCGCATGTTTGTCGAACGGGCACACCACCGCGTCGGACAAAGCGACCAGCGATTCGGGCGCCTTGCTGTAGATGGTGCTGGCCGATCCGATGAAATCGCCGGGAAAGTAGACCCGCAATATCTGGCGACTGCCGTCGGGCAGAATGACGAAGCTCATCACGCGCCCTTCGCGCAACACGAACAATTCCGTCACCAGATCGTTGACCCGCTGGATGACCGCGCCACGCTTGATCTTGCGGGGATTCTCTTCCAGCCTCGCAAGGGCCTTCTTCTCGGCCTCGGACAAAGGCACGTGCTTTTCCAGTCTGTCCGAAAAACAGCTTGTTGCCACTCAACGCACCTTTTATTTTCCATTGTCGTTACGATGGCAAAACGCCTGATACGCCTTTTGGCTGCATCTGCGGACGGCGCACTAAACTCGATCAATTGTGGCAGTTAAATTAATGCGGTTTGCGATGACCGCTTCCTGTTGCGGCAAAGTCATCGCGACTAGCTGTTTCGAAATGCGCGAAAGAGCGCATTCCGAGGCCGCACCAGCCTTCACCCCCACCCGACCGCCCATCAGGATACCATGTCTGGGCGGTCGGGTGGGGGTGAGGGCCGGTGCGGATGCGCCAAAGGCGCATTTCGAAACAGGCTCTAACGCCGGATCGCCTTGCTTAAGCCGTATTAAACGTTATGAAACGGCGCGATGGACCGCATTCATATTCGCGGCGGCAAAGCGCTCAACGGCCGCCTTCCCATCTCCGGTGCCAAGAATGCGGCCTTGACGCTGCTGCCCTGCGCATTGCTGACCGATGAGCCGGTGACGTTGCGCAATTTGCCGCGCCTCGCCGATGTCGACAGTTTCGGCCATCTGCTGAACCAGCTTGGCGTATCGACCATGATCGAAGGCGCGCGGCCGGAGGATTTCGGCCGGGTCATGACCATGCGCGCGGGCCGCGTCACATCGACCGAAGCACCCTATGACATCGTGCGCAAGATGCGGGCGTCGATCCTGGTACTGGGTCCGCTGCTCGCGCGCGCCGGGGAGGCGCGGGTGTCGCTGCCGGGCGGATGCGCGATTGGCAACCGGCCCATCGACCTTCATCTGAAGGTATTGGAAGCCTTTGGTGCGGTCATCGAGATTACAGCGGGTTATGTCCGCGCCAGCCTGCCTGATGGCGGGCTGCCGGGCGGGCTTTACACTTTCCCGGTGGTATCGGTCGGCGCGACGGAAAATGCGCTGATGGCGGCGGTGCTGGCCAAGGGGACATGCATCCTGGAAAATGCCGCGCGTGAACCGGAAATCGTCGATCTGTGCCGCCTGCTGCTGGCGATGGGTGCGGATATTGAGGGCGTCGGCACCGACCGGCTCGTCATCCACGGGCGCGAACGGCTGCACGGCGCGACCTACAGCGTCATGCCCGACCGCATCGAGGCGGGCAGCTATGCCTGCGCGGTGGCGATCACGGGCGGTTCGCTCGATCTTGCGGGGGCCAATGCGCAGGACATGCACGCCATCCTCGCCGCCTTGCGCGACGCAGGCGTTCAGGTGGACGAGCATAAGAACGGCATCCGCGTCTCGTCGGACGGCAAGCTGAAGCCGCTGACCCTGTCGACCGCGCCGTTCCCCGCTTTCCCCACCGACATGCAGGCGCAGTTCATGGCGATGCTGACGCTGGCGGACGGCGCGTCGGTGCTGACCGAAACGATCTTCGAGAACCGCTACATGCATGTGCCCGAACTGGCGCGTATGGGCGCGGATATCGCGGTCAATGGCCGGACCGCCGTGGTGCGCGGCGTCACGGGGCTGGTCGGCGCGCCGGTGATGGCGACCGATCTGCGCGCCTCGATGAGCCTGATCCTCGCCGGGCTTGCCGCGCAGGGGGAAACGCAGGTCAATCGCGTCTACCATCTCGATCGCGGCTATGAGCGGCTGGAGGAGAAGCTCTCCGCCGTGGGCGCGGATATCGAGCGCGTCAGCGATGGCTGACTGGTGCGGGCTGGAAACGGATCGCGCCGCCGTGCTCGCCCTCTATGATCTGGATGCCGGCGGTTTCAGCGCGCTCGACGAGATCACCGCCTTCGCCGCCGCCCTGTGCGATGCGCCCATCGCGCTTGTCAGCATCGTTGAAAGCACGCGGCAGCGTTTCCTCGCGCGCACCGGCCTCGACGCCACCGAAACGCCGCGCGACGTGTCTTTTTGCGCCCATGCGATGCTGGGGTCCGAGATTTTCGTGATTGCCGATGCGCGGCAGGACCCGCGCTTTGCGGAGAACGGCCTGGTGACAGGCCCTCCCCATATCCGCTTCTATGCCGGCGCGCCGCTGATCGATTCCGATGGCGTGCCGCTGGGCGCGCTCTGCGTCATCGACGCCGCGCCGCGCAACGATCTCACCCCGCTACAGCGGCAGGGCCTGTCCCTGCTCGCGCGGCAGGTGATGACGACGCTCGAATCACGCCGCCGCGACCGCGACATACTTGCCCGACAGCGGGAAGACGCGATGGCGGTGGCGAACAGCGACCTGATGTTCCGCACGCTGGCGGACACGATGCCGCAGATGGTCTGGTCGACCCTGCCCGACGGCTATCATGATTATTATAACGCCCGCTGGTATGAATATACCGGCGTGCCGGTCGGCTCGACCGATGGCGAGGGGTGGAACGAAATGTTTCATCCCGACGATCAGCAACGGGCCTGGGGGCGCTGGCGGCGCAGTCTGGAAACCGGCGCGCCTTATGAGGTGGAGTATCGGTTGCGCCATCATAGCGGCGACTATCGCTGGACGCTGGGCCGCGCGCTCCCGATCCGTGATGCGTCGGGGGCGATCACGCGCTGGATCGGCACCTGCACCGACATTCACGAACAAAAGCTGATGATCGAAGAGCGCGAGATGATCGCGCATGAACTGTCGCACCGGATCAAGAACATCTTCTCGGTCATCGCCGGGCTGATCGGCCTGTCGGCGCGCACCCGGCCGGAAATGCGCGACGCCGCCGACGAGTTGCGCGACCGCATCCTGTCGCTTGGCCGCGCCCATGATTTCGTCCGCCCGCACAGCGCCGATTCCGTCGCCCCCGAAGGGCTGGCGACTCTATGGGGTGTGCTGAGCCAGATTTTCGCGCCCTATCACGGCCCGGATGGCCCGCGCGTGCATATTTCCGGAGAAAATCCGCCCGTCGATGATCGTTCGGCCACGCCGCTGGCGCTGCTGTTCCACGAACTGGCGACCAATGCGGCGAAATATGGCGCGCTCTCGACGGCCGGGGGCAAGGTGCAGCTTCACATCGGGGCCGATGGCGACGATATCCGCCTCGACTGGCGCGAAGAAGGTGGCCCGCCGGTCACTGCGCCCGAAAATACGGGCTTTGGCAGCCAGCTCATGACGCTGAGTGTGGAACGGCAGCTTGGCGGCCGGATAGAGCGGCACTGGGAGGCGGAAGGACTGCGCCTCAGCCTCTGGATTCCGCTCCGCTCGATGCGCCGGGGACAGGCAGAAACGGGATGAAGCCGGCGATCTCGACGGAATCGATCGCGGGCTGATCGGCAGCCGCCAGATGCAGCGCCGCCGCGATGCTGTTGGCGCGAAACGGTTTGGTGATGACGCCCAGCGCAGCGACCGCCGCCTCGCCGATCTGCGCGGGATTGGCGGTGACGTAGATGACGCGGATGCCGTGGCGCATGGCCAGTTCCATGCCGATGCCCGGCCCGGTAAATCCGTCGCGCAGATTAAGGTCGACCAGCGCGATATCGCAGTCGGCGGCGACTTCCAGTGCGGCCTCGCGATCGGCGGCAATCGCCCGGACGCCAAAGCCGGCATCCTGAACGATATCCTCGATTTCCAGGGCGACGAAAATTTCGTCCTCGACGATCAGAACTTTCTTGCTCATCCCACGCTCTATCCAGTCCGATCCGATAATGCTCGAACTTAACCTAGGTTCCTTTCGGAGCGCGAAACTTCAGTCTGTATTTTCCGGAACGCTGGTCCACAGGGTTTCGAACGCTGTGCCCTGCATCAGCAGCACACTGGCGGGATAGCCCCCCTCGCTGGCTTTGCGCGCGGTCTCGATCGCACTGGCCTGCGCCAGCGCCTGTGTCGCGAACGGGCCATAATAGCGATTGTCGAGATTGATTTTCCACACGCCCTCATGCGGAACGACGATGTAACGGGCATGGGGCAGGGGCGTCTGGGGTGGGGACATGAGCTTTATAGAACCTCGCTATTATAATGGTGCCACGCCATGATCGCGGCCGCGCCGCGATGCGGCCGCCAGCGTTCCGCCAGCGCGCGTGTCGCCTTTTCGCTCGGCCGCTCGGGCAGGCCCAGCAAGCGTCCGACCTCGATCTGCACAGCCAGGTCGCCGGCGGGCCAGACGTCGGGCCGGCCTTCGGCAAACAGCAGGTAGATTTCCGCCGACCAGCGGCCGACCCCCTTGATCCGCACCAGTTGCGCGATCGCTTCTTCATCGTCCCTGGGCAACGCATGCAGATCGAGCTGGCCCGTCGTCACCAGTTCGGCGAGGCTGCGGGCATAACCCTGTTTCTGGCGCGACAGGCCGCAGGCGCGCAACGCGTCATAATCGCGCGTCAGCAGCACTTCGGGCGCGCAGCCTGCGCCCAGTTCCGCCTCCAGCTTGCGCCATACCGCCGCCGCCGCCGCCACGCTCACTTGCTGGCCGACGATGGTCCGCAGCAGGGTTTCATATCCCGGCGCCCGCACGCGCGGTTCAGGGTAGCCGGCGCGCGCGATCGCGGCGGCGAAACCGGGTTCCAGGGCGGCGATCGCATCCAGGCTTTCGCGCAATTCCGTTGCCGTGCTCACCATTTCATATTCCGCCCGGCCTTGATTTCCCCGTGACCGTCCGTATGAGCGGCTCACAAAGTATAAGGAATTTGGGTACATGCCTAAACTGATTGTGGTCAACCGTTCCGGTGAAGAGAAAACCGTCGATGGCGATAACGGCCTGTCGGTGATGGAAGTGATTCGCGACAATGGCTTCGACGAACTGCTGGCGCTGTGCGGCGGTTGCTGCTCCTGCGCGACCTGCCATGTCTATGTCGATCCGGCGTTCGCTGGCGCGCTGCCGGAGATCAGCGCGGATGAAAACGACCTGCTCGACAGTTCCGACCATCGCAACGAAACCAGCCGCCTGTCGTGCCAGCTGGTGCTGGGCGACGGGATGGACGGCCTGCGCGTCACCATCGCCCCGGAAGACTGATCGACCGCATGCCCCTACCGCAGACGTAAGGTCGCGGTCGGGGCGTCGCTCGTCAGCGGCGTGATCCGCCAGCGAATCTGCTTGCCCGCCGGCGATTGGCCAGCGGGCACCGGCGTCGCGCCATCCTCTTGATTCTGGCTGATGATGTCCGCGTCGGTCGTCAGGGTGAACGTCCCGTCCAGCGCCTTGGCCGCATCCTCGCCGGGACCGCCGGTCCCCATGGCGGGCCCCTGGCTCTTGTCGAACCCGTTGGAAAAGCCGGGCGCTTTCACCCGCACCCTGTCCTCGCCGCGCAATTCCACCGCGACGAAGGGCAGGACGATCTGCGCATCGATATTGAACGGAAACAGAAAGGCGTGGGTCAGCCGACCGGCGATCGCATAGTCGATGGCAAACTTGTGCTGGCCCAGATAGCGCGCCGAACGAAAGCCCTTTTCCTTTGTCAGCGCGGCGGCGATCGCCTGCATCTGCGCCGAATCATCCTGCCCCTTGGCGTCGCCGAATTTCTCTTGAGCGGGCGCTGTGGCGATCTTGAAGATTTGCGCATCGTCATAGGCGCTGTCCAGTTGCTCGGCGGCCCCGTCGGTCGCTGCCGGCGCGCCTGCACCGGGCATCGCATCCTTGCCGACGTCCGACGCGATGATCTCGCCCTTATAGGTGAAGGCAAAGCTGCGGTCGGCGCGGATGTCGAGCGTCGATTCGAACTTGCCCGGCGTCACCAGACAGCCCGAGAGCAGCATAGCCGCCGCGAGCGCACCCCCCGCGCGCAACCGCGCCCGCCAGAAACCCGCCATGCAGAACCCCCGTTCTTACCCTTCGCGCCGGCGGCTCGCTACCGGCTGGCGGCGGCGTACAGCGCAATCGCCGCGGCATTGGAGACGTTCAGGCTCTCCATCCGCGCGCTGATCGGCAGTTTAGCCAATATATCGCAATGCGCCATGCTGTTGTGGCGCAGCCCGTCGCCCTCCGCGCCCAGCACGAGCGCCACGCGCGATTCGCCGATCGCGGTCGCCAAATGGGTGTCCGCTTCACCGTCGAGGCCGATGCGCCAGTAACCCGCCTCCGCAATCTCGTCGAGCGCGCGGGCGAGGTTCACGACCCGCACCCATGGCATGATCTCCAGCGCGCCCGAAGCCGCGCGCGCCAGCACCCCCGATTCGGGCGGCGCGTGCCGGTCCTGCGTCACGATGCACAGCGCGTCGAAGGCGGCGGCGGAACGCAGGATCGCGCCGACATTATGCGGGTCCGTCACCTGATCGAGCACCAGTATCGGCCGCTTGTCGTCGCGCCCGTCCTCCAGCACGTCGCCCAGCCACACATCGTCGAGCGGCTCGACCTCCGCCACGATTCCCTGATGCGGCGCATCCGATGGCACCATCCGGCCAAGGTCCGCGACATCGGCATAGACGATGGGCAAAACCGGGGGCAATTCGAGCGCGCCGATGGCTTCGCGCGTCCCCCAGATCTTGCGCACGACCCGTTGTTCGTTGGCGAGTGCGGCGGTCACGGCGTGCCGCCCGTAAAAACGGGGGAATGCGCCCTTGAGCTTGCTGGTGCGATGGCCTCTTTTCATGGAAGCGCTCATTTCACGGGAAGCATTGACAGGCAAGCCTCCTTTCGTCATTGAGCGCCCCTCCAGCGCGGTAAAGGGCTTGCCTCTATCGCGTAGGGGCTGGACAGGTGGCCGAGTGGTTAAAGGCAGCAGACTGTAAATCTGCCGGGCTACGCCCTACGTTGGTTCGAACCCAACCCTGTCCACCATCCCTTGCATCGCAAGCCACGCTGCGGAGATTGGCCGGGCAACAGCGGTTCATCCGCACGGAGTTATGCGTCCGCCGATGGCTTTTAACCGCCGCACCATCCTGACCGCAGCCCCTGGCGGCGCTCTCACGCTGTCTCGGCGAGATCGCGGCGAAGGACAGCCGCCTCGGCATTCCGCTGCTGCGTAATCGATCCGCCGCCCCGTCACCGACGCGCACCAGTCCGAATAAGGCGCGCTTCGCCAGCACAGGCAACAGCGCCCGCTATCCCTTCGGCCACGGCTTCAGCTACACCGACTTCGCCCTGTCGGATCTCAAACTGTCCGACACCGCGCTTCGCTGGGACCGCGCGATCGCGATCAGCGCCAAAGTCACGAACAACGGCGCGCGGCCCGGCAGCGAAACCGTCCAGCTCTATATCCGCGACAGGGTAGCCAGCCGCACCCGCCCGCTACGCGAACTCAAGCGCATAGAACGCGTGACGCTAAGCCCCGGCGAAAGCCGCACCGTCCGCTTCTTGCTCAGCCGCACCGACCTGGAATTCATCGGCGCCCACAACCAGCGCCTCGGCGAACCCGGCGACTTCGACCTCTGGCTGGGCCAGAGTTCGGAAGGGGGGGGCTGCATGGCGTGTTCACGTTATTTAGGGGGGAGTAGCTCAGCCCCCTGCGGCAAAAGTTCATCGTCTGCTTGCTCGTACGTTGGCCACTATTGGTTAACCCATTTATCGATGGACGGCACAGTGCTGACACTGTAGGTCGCCTGATAAGAGGGACACCTGCTTGCAGTAATTATACTTAAGCTGCTGATAATTCCTCATAAATGGTGGACAATGAGTCGGACATATGAACAGACACATCCTTGGATAAATTTTACCTTGGATATGGCGAAGTTCGATTTTCGACTTTGGATGGCGCTGGGTGAGGCTGCTTCCAAATGCAATCACATAGCCGGCGTGCCTCTTGCGCCCACGTTGGCGGCAGAAATGCACAAGGTCTATCTCGTTAAAGGGGCTGTTGCGACAACTGCTATCGAGGGGAACACTTTATCCGAAGAGGAGGCAGAGAAGATAATTGAAGGAAAGCTCCGTCTTCCTCCAACCCAGCAGTATTTGGCTGATGAATTAAATAATATTATTGAAGCGTTAGGATTCTTAACGGGAAGACTATCAGAAAATGGGCGCGGAAATGGTGTTTCTGTAGATCTTATTAAGTCAATGAATGAAATGGTTCTGAAAGATCTTAATCTGGAAGAAGGGGTTGTACCGGGGGAACGTAGAAACCACCGGGTTTCAGTGGGAAAGTATCGCTGCGCGCCTGTGGAGGATTGCGATTTTCTTCTTGAAAAACTTTGCGATGAGCTAAATCGTTTTCCCTCAGCGGAAGATAGGCCAATGGCATTTTGCATTGTAAAAGCCGTTTTTGCTCATCTATATCTTGTTTGGATACACCCATTTGGTGATGGTAATGGGAGAACCGCCCGTCTTTTAGAACTCTATATTTTGCTTTCTGGTGGTTTTCCTCAGCCTGTCGGGCATTTGTTAAGTAATCATTATAATAAAACTCGATCTACTTACTATGAAAAGCTGAATGGTGCTATCAATGGCCAAGAGGGTGTGATATCTTTTATAAAATACTCTGTGGAAGGTTTTATTGAAGGTCTTGTAGAACAAATTGAATATATACGAGATCAGCAAGTTTATGTTACTTGGATTAATTACATTCACGATAGATTTCATGACAAAAATAGTGCCGCTGATGTTCGTCGTAGAAAGTTGATAATCACTCTTACAGATAAATGTGGTGATGATGGAATTGTTATTTCTAAGTTATCCGATATCAATGCAGATATAGCGAGAGAATATTTCCAGAAAACGCCAAAAACTTTGGCTAGAGATGTTAATGAATTAATCAAAATGAATTTAATAGTAAGAGAAAAGGGTAAGGTTAGGGCAAATATGGAGCGCATTATGGCCTTCATGCCGTGGAAAGTTCCCGACGCTCAATCTATACCAAATGAAATGCCATAATTTTCGTTGTAAGCCTGACTGTCCTACACCCGCTCCTCCATGCCATAACCCCCACCGGCTCTTTCCACCGTCCGCTTGCCTCCCCCTCCCGCGCGCCGCACAGCCGCGCGCGCTCACTTCGCAAAAATCGCGTTTTGCGAAATCCGCACCATGCGTCCGTATCCCGCACTTTTGCGTCGCTCACGACGCTGTATACTTCGCAACGCGCCGCCGCTTTGCCAAACCCGCGCGAGCCGCTTCACTCGCCCGTGCGGCCATGCTAGGGGCGCGCGCATGCTCAATCTCAATGCCATCACCGTGCGCCTGGGCGGCCGCACCATTCTTGACCGCGCCAGCGCCGCGCTGCCGCCGCGCAGCCGGGTTGGCCTGATCGGCCGCAATGGCGCTGGCAAATCGACGCTGATGAAGGTAATGATCGGCCAGCTCGATCCAGATGACGGCAGTTGCGACATGCCGCGCGACACGCGTCTTGGCTATATCGCGCAGGAAGCCCCTTCAGGCACCGCCACCCCGTTCGAAACCGTGCTGGAAGCGGACAAGGAGCGCGCCGCGCTGACCGCCGAAGCTGAACATACCGAGGACCCCGATCGCCTTGGCCATATCTATGAGCGGCTGACCGCGATCGACGCCTATACCGCACCGGCCCGCGCCGCCCGCATCCTCGTGGGGCTGGGTTTCGACGAGGAAATGCAGGGCCGCCCGCTCGACAGCTATTCGGGCGGCTGGAAGATGCGGGTGGCGCTGGCCGCCTTGCTCTTTTCCAATCCCGACCTGCTGCTGCTCGACGAACCGTCCAACCATCTCGATCTCGAAGCGACGATGTGGCTGGAAAATTTCCTGAAAAGCTATCGCGGCACCGTGGTCGTCATCAGCCATGAACGCGACCTGCTCAACAATGTCGTCGACTATATCCTGCATCTGGAGGGCGGGAAGGTGACGCTCTATCCCGGCGGCTATGACGCGTTCGAGCGGCAGCGCGCCGAACGGCTCGCCCAGCTCGAATCCGCCCGCGTCAAGCAGCAGGCGGAGCGCGAGAAGCTCCAGGATTATGTCGCCCGCAACTCGGCCCGCGCCTCGACTGCGAAACAGGCCCAGTCCCGTGCCAAGGCGCTGGCCCGGATGCAGCCCATCGCCGCCGCCATCGAAGATCCGACGCTGCATTTCGGCTTCCCCAGCCCGCCCGAGCTGCGCCCGCCGCTCATCACCATGGATATGGCGGCAGTCGGCTATGGCGACGTGCCGATCCTGCGCCGCGTCAACCTGCGCATCGATCCCGACGACCGGGTGGCGCTGCTCGGCCGCAACGGCAACGGCAAGACGACGCTGGCCCGGCTGATCGCGGCGCAACTCGCTCCCATGGAGGGCGAGATGCAAAGTTCGTCCAAGATGAATGTCGGCTATTTCACCCAATATCAGGTGGAGGAACTCGACGTCACCGATACTCCGCTCGAACATATGACCCGCGTCATGAGGGGCGCGACGCCGGGCGCGGTGCGGGCGCAGCTCGGCCGCTTTGGCTTTTCGGGCGAGCGCGCGGTGCAAAAGGTCGGCAGCATGTCGGGCGGCGAGCGGGCGCGGCTGGCGCTGGCGCTCATTACCCGCGACGCGCCGCATTTGCTGATCCTCGACGAACCGACCAACCATCTCGACGTCGACAGTCGCGAGGCGCTGGTGCAGGCGCTGAACGATTATTCCGGCGCGGTGGTGATCGTCAGCCATGATCGCCACATGATCGAACTGGTCGCCGATCGGCTGGTGCTGGTCGATGGCGGCACGGCGCAGCCCTTCGACGGCAGCCTGGAAGATTATACCGACATCGTCCTGCGCAAGACCGATGGTCCGGGTGGTGGCGGCGGCGACGCGCCCAAGGTCGATCGCAAGGCCGAAAAGCGCAACGCGGCGGAATGGCGAGAAAAGCAAAAGGCGCTCAAGAACGCCGTGTCCCGCGCCGAAAAGGACATGGCGGCGCTGGCGGCGGAACGCAGCCGCATCGACGCGGCTTTGTTCGATCCCAAATCGGTGAGCGGCGCGGAAGCGAAGATGACGACAAGCGAACTGATGGTGAAGCGCGCGAGCGTGGAAAAGAAGCTCGACACCGCCGAACAGGTCTGGATGGAAGCGGGCGCGGCGCTGGAAGCGGGCTAAGGTCTAGCCGATTTCGACACCCTTCCAGAAGGCGATCCGGCCCCTGATCGCCTCGGCGGCGACTTTGGGTTCGGGATAATACCAAGCGGCGTCCTTGTTATCCGCGCCCGCGACCGACAGTGAATAATAATGCGCGGTCCCTTTCCACGGACAGACGCTCGTCGTGGCGCTCGGGCGCAGCACCGCCTGATCGACCGAAGCCGCAGGGAAATAATGATTGCCCTCGACGACGACCGTATCGTCGCTACGGGCGATCACCGCGCCATTCCATCGCGCCTCGACCATCATAGCTGCTCCTGCCGGTCATTCGGCTTTGGCGTTGAAATTGAAACGCACCGCCACGGTGGCGCTCAGCCCGGTGCTGCTGTCGCCATTGCCGACACCAAAGGCCGCGCGCGCGATCGTGGCCGATCCGCTGACCTTGCGCGTCTTGCCACTGCCCGACAGGGTGAAGCGGATTGTCTGCGGTTTGGTGACGCCTTTAAGGCTCAGCGTGCCCGCAGCGCGATAGCTGTTTGGCCCGGTCTTTTCCGCGCTTTTGGCGATGAAGGTTGCGCTCGGGTGCGCGGCCACGGCGAAAAACTCGTCGCCCGGCAGCATCCCGTCCTGATAGGCGTCGCCGACGGTCGCGCTCGCAAGGTCGATCGTCACCTTGATATCCGCGCTCTCGGGACGGTCCGGGTCCATCACGATAGCGGCGGTCCATTTGCCGAACGAGCCATTGATCGTCTCGCCGCCATTGCCGACCGAAAAGCCGATTTTCCCGCCCGGCTGCACGGCCCATGTTGGTGGCGGTCCGGCCGGTTCTTCTTTCGCGGCGAGGGCGTTGTCAGCCGGGACGGCGGCGTTGGCTGCTTCTTCCTCCATCGCATTCCCGCCCGGCGCAGGCTCCGATGCGTTGGTCGGGGCGGCGGCGGTCGCTGCTTGCGCTTTCGCAGGGGCTGGTCCGGGCAGAATCGCCTTGCCGCCGATCAGCCCGACCAGAATCAGCGCAGGCAGCACGAACAGCAGCACAGGCGAGCGCGTCGGCATCATCCGCCAGATCAGCCCGTCGCGCATCAGGATATGATGCCGCAGCGCCCCCGCGACATGCAGCAGAAACAGCGCGATTCCGAGCCAGGCGAGCAGTCCGTGCGCGTCGGCCGCCGCGCCATGGCTGGCCATCGGCAGCGGCAGATGGGGTAGGGGCAGGATGCCGAAGATCAGCGTCGGCACCTTGACCTTGGCGGTCGAGACCAGCGCCCAGCCGGTGAGCGGCGCGCCGATCATGAAGATGTAGAGGCCGGCATGCACGCCGCTCGCCAACGCGCCTTGCCATCCGCCCTCCAGCTTCGCCGGGCGCGGTTTCCAGGCGCGGATCGCGACGCGCAGCAGCGTGAGGATGAGGATCGTAATGCCGACGGATTTGTGCAGCTGGAACATGGCGAACCCGCGCGCACCCAGATCCTCCAGCGCCCACCCGACGCTGATCTGGAACGCCAGCAGCGCGGCGATCAGCCAGTGGAGGGTGATTGCGGCAAGGCTGTAGCGTTGTGGCATGGGCAGTCCCCGGCTATGGTGCGCAGACGCTAGGGCGGGATGCGGGCGAAGTCCATGGCACGCTACTGGTCGATCCATGGGCGCGGTTCGGGAAGTCTGCCGCAGACTGTGCTAAAAAGGTCTCAACAGGTGCAATTCTGCGTGCGCGATTGCATCCCCGGTCATGATGGGTAAGAGATTGAAGCCATTAGGCATGGGAGAATGATGATGGCCAAACCCGACGCCTGGCGGCTGGATCCGGACGCGTACAGCTTCGTCACCAGCATGGATACGCGCTTCCAGGATATCGATACGATGGGCCACATTAATAATGTGGCGATTTCGGGTATCTTCGAAACCGCACGTATTCGCTTCCATCATCATCTGGGCCGTCATCCGCAGGAACAGGGCGTACGCTGGCTGGTGGCCGGGCTTGCGCTGAACTTCGTCGAGGAATCGCATTTCCCCTATCCGTTCGAGATACGCTGCGGGATCGGCCATATCGGGCGCACGAGCTGGACCGTGAGTTCTGCCGCCTTTCAGAAAGGGCTGTGCGTCGCGACCTGCGACACGACCGTCGTCACCCATGGCGCGGAAGGCCGCCGCCTCATCGATCCCAGTCTGCGTGAGGCGATGGAGCTGAACTTCCTGCGTCAGCCTGCTGAGCGCGTCACCTAGTCGGTCGGTGCTGCATGGCGCTTGACCGCGCCGATGCCTCTGCCACAAGGACGCGATGCTTCCCGACGCGCATTTTTCCCTGATCCCTGACCGGGTCGCGCTCGCCGGACGCTGGCAGGTGTTGGAAGCCCGTGCCGACGCCTCTTTTTTCCTCGGCTGGACGTGGACCGACGCCTGGCTCGACAGCTATGCCGTAACGCCCGAACTGCTGGCCGTGGTGGACGGGGCGGGGCAGGATATCGCGCTCGCGCTGGTCAGCCATGCAATGACGCCGCGCGTGCTGGGGCCGGTCGCGACGCTGTGCCTCAATCAGTCGGGCATTGCGGCGGCGGATCGGCCTTTCGTGGAATATAACGGCCTGCTGGTGGCGAAGGGTCGTGAGGAGGAGGGCGCACGCGCTGCCCTTGCCGCGATCGCGGCGCGGCGCGACTGGCGCGCCTTTCGCCTGAGCGGGGTTGCGCCCTCATCCCCGCTGCTCGCGTTGCCCGGCCGCCGCCGGACGCGCGTCGATCAGTCGCCCGTCTATCAGGTCGATCTCGATCGGCTGCGCGCGGAGAGGGGTGATTATCTGGCGCTGCTCAGCGCTAATACGCGTAGCCAGATCCGGCGATCGATGAAGGATCATGGGGGGGAGTTACCCACCGTCACGCGCGCCGCCACGTTGCCCGAGGTCGAAGCGGGGATCGAGGAGATGCGGGCGCTCAACGTCGGTCGCCATGCCGACAATGCGTGGGAGGATGACGCTTTTTGCCGCTTCGTCACCGCGCTGTGCCTGCGGGGGCTGGCCAATGGCGAGGTCGAGTTGCTGCGCTTTGCCGATCCCGGTGGCACGATCGGCCTGCTCGTCAATTTCGTCTATCGCGGCCGGGCGATGAATTATCAGTCCGCCTTCGCGACGCCGCTTTCGTCCAAGGACAAACCCGGCCTGCTATGCCATGCCGCCGCCGTCAGTCATTATGCGGGCAGGGGGCTGTCGCTTTACTCGCTGCTGGCCGGCAAGGACCGCTACAAGCAGAGCCTCGCCACCAGTGAAGAATCGCTCGAATGGTGGGTGATCGAACGATTTTCGCCCCGGCTTGAGGTGGAAGCGATCCTCCGTCGCCTCTTCAGGCGCCCAGCTTCCGCATGATGCGATAGGCAAGACGGCGCAGCCTTTGCGTCTCCGGCGTCGCGCCGATCCGCCCGGTGGGCAGGCCGCGACGGCGCAATAGCGCGTTGAAACTATGCAATTCCCCTTCCGCGACGCTCCGTTCCGAACGCCATGTCACCGACAGGCTGATCGACACCGCCGGACCATTTTCGACAAAATGGGGGGCTTTGACCGGCACATGCACGGCGTCGCCCGGCTCCAGCGTCACCGCCTCACCGCGCGCCCGGAAATCGTCGCGCCATGTCAGGTTGCGATGCCCGCCATTGTGGAAGGATTCGCTCTGCTGCGGCGGGACCAGCCTTTCGTCGCGGGCGGGAAAGACGGTCATGATCTTTTGTCCCATGATCTGGAGCAGGATATTATGCTCCGGGTCCATGTGAAACGGCGTAACGCTGCCGGGCGAGGACAGGAAGATGAATGCCTCCCGGTTCAGCATCGGTCCCGTGCTGGCGCGAACGATCGGCTCCAGTTCGGCGAGCGCGGCGTCGAGCAGCGCAGCATAAGCCGGATCCTGCTCGACATTCTTGAGGACCGCCCAACTGCCGTTGGTTTCGATTGTCAGGATTGTGTCGCGCAGGCTGAGACCGTTCGACGGCGTATCTTCGGCGCGCACGCCGAGGGGCAGCTTGCCCAGATTATATTCGACCCGAGACGCCGGCATCCGCTCGACCAGATCTGCGAGGCTCGTGACGGTCAGCAATGGATGATCGACTAGCCCGTGCGTGAGCCGCGTCGAGCGGTCGGGATAAGCCGCGCGAAAAGCGGCTCGGGCGCCGTCGGAGAACAGGGCGCCGGAGGCAGGTGTGATGGGGCTGTGGGCGGTCATCCCAATCCTTTCATGCGGGCGGCAAGTCCTTCGACACTGTTAGCCAGCGTATAGGCCGCGGCACGGCGCAGACGACTCGTCCCGCCGCCATGCAAAGCGATGCGATATTGCACGATTGAGCGCCGTTCCGCCCATAGGCTGTCTATCATCGGATGGTCCGGCGCGGCGCAACTGTCCATCCAGTCGATTGCGGCGTCGTCCTGCACTGCCTGAAGATTGGCGATCTCGATCAGTACGCCCGGCGAAAACCGGCCATATTGCTCGTCAAAGGCGATCTTGAAGGAGAAAGCGCCTGCACCATGGCGGAAATTGACCAGCATCGCGATTGGTTGGTCATTGATATCCATTCGCAGAAAATGCAGTCGTCCGGCATCGAAGGCAGCGGCGCATGCTGCGCGAAAGAAGGCGGCATCTGCAGGCTTGCAATCGAGCGCGCTGCCCTCTCGTCCTTTCCATCCCGATGCTTCCAGCGCAAGGAACGCCGCGCACCATAACGTCAGTTCCGATCGGTCTTCCAGCCGCCGGCTCTCTACCACGCCAAGCTCCGCGAGCCGCTTCTCCAGCCGCCGGATTTCCTTGCGCTTCTTGGCGCGAACATGGGTTTCCCAATAGGCGTCCGCGCTCAGATCCGATCGCAGCATCGCCCGGTCATATCGATGAATTTCGCGGCGTAACCGATGCTGTTCGACGCACAGCGCTTCGAGCGCGGCAGCGCTGGCGCCAGCCGCATCCAGCCCTTTCATATGCAGAAATCCGGACGCCCAGGGGGCGGCGTCCAGTTGGGCGAGAAAGCCGCGCCATGCGGCGATCTCATGCCCAACGCGGATGAGCGGTGCGCCGAAAAAACAATGATCGTGCATCCAGTTGGTAACGCAGGCCAATGGCAGCCGGCCATGGCGCGGCGAGACCGTCACGGGCAGCAGTCCGATCGTCCGCCCGTCCGCCTGCACCTCGATCAGGCGAACCGCCCCTTGCGCTGCGAGATTCTCGAGGGCCGCATCCAGCATATCGGGCGCGTAAAAGGCGTTGGGTTCGGCTGCATTGGCCGCCAGATCGGTCCAGCGCGCGAGCCGGGCGATCGCGGGCGGCGCGGCCCCGGCCGACGGGTGGGATGCCATGTCCATCGCCCCGCCTTAGCCCCGAAAGATTAGAGAAAGCCTAAGCGGCCGCCCGCATGGAGCGGCCGGGCGCTATTCCTTTATCTTGCGCGCAGGATTGTCTGTGCGCCATAACGTCTCCGTTCGCGCATCGCGGGTCGAATTTTAGGGGTATGGCATGGCGATTATGAAGCGGCTGATCGTAATTGGCGTCAGGACTCCCGCATGACCATTTTGGTTACCGGCGTGGCTGGGTTCATCGGCATGCATGTTGCCGACCGATTGCTGGCGGAGGGGCGTGCCGTCATCGGCATCGACAATATGAACGACTATTATCAGGTGTCGCTCAAACGGGACCGGGTCGCCATGCTTCAGGAACGGCACGGTAAGCTGTTCACCTTCGTGGAACTGGACTTTGCTGATATGGGTGCGCTTCACGCCGCACTCGCCCCCCATACCGTGGAGGCAATCGTCCATCTCGGCGCGCAGGCGGGTGTGCGCTATTCGCTGGAAAATCCGCACGCCTATGTGCGGTCTAATCTCGCCGGTCATGTCAACATGCTGGAACTGGCGCGGGAACGACGTGTGCGGCATCTCGTCTATGCGTCGTCCTCCTCGGTTTATGGCGGCAATGACAGTTTACCCTTCCGGGTCGAGGACCGGGCGGATCATCCGGTCTCGCTTTATGCCGCTACCAAGCGTGCCGATGAATTGATGAGCGAAACCTACGCCCATCTCTTTCGCATTCCGATGACCGGCCTGCGCTTCTTCACCGTCTATGGCCCCTGGGGCCGCCCTGACATGGCGATGTGGATCTTCACGGCGAAGATCCTGGCGGGGGATCCGATCCCGGTGTTCAACCATGGGCGGATGCAGCGCGACTTCACCTATATCGACGATATCGTGCGCGGGGTTGTCGATTGCCTCGATCATGCTCCCGCCGATGACGGCGCGGTAAAGGCTGGCGGCAGCCGCGCGCCGCACCGACTCTATAATATCGGCCATAATCAGCCCGAGGAACTGATGCACTTGATTGCCGTGCTGGAGGAGGCCTGCGGCCGCAAGGCCCAGATCGATTTCCAGCCGATGCAGCCTGGCGATGTGCCGGCGACATTCGCCGATATCAGCGCCATTGCACGAGACATCGGCTTCGCACCGGGAACAGCCATAGAAACTGGCGTTCCGCGATTCGTTTCTTGGTATCGCGATTATCACGGTAAATAAGGCGAATGTACCACACGCTTGTCAGTGCAAAAAGTTTCGCGATTTGTCTCAAAAACTATACGGTCTATCGATAAATCTGGTCGATTTACCGCCGGAAATGGGCTTGTCACGAATGTTCGCAACTGCGAAATAGATTGCCATAAGTATCTGAAACGGCGTAAGCACCCCACAGCATTCGCGTAGATGAATGACGGGTCGCGGAACAAGGGAAGGAATGGCAGGCCGAATGCGGTCATCCGTTCCCGTGTCCATCGTTGGCAACGGCCAGAGGTGGCGCGGAAAAAAGGGCAAACGCGTGTCGACAGCAACGAAGATCGTGCCATTCGGGTCCGGGGGGCGCATAGTGGAAACAGCGTGCCGCAGTCTGTCGATTGCCGCCAGCGGGCTGAATGCGTTGGAAGCGCAGTTCGCCGACAGCGAATTCGCCGCCACCTTTGTTCGGCTTATCGGCGTGATCATGAAGACGCGCGGTCGCGTTATCGTCACTGGGATCGGCAAGAGTGGCATTGTCGCGCGCAAGATGACCGCGACGCTGACCTCCACGGGGACGCCCGCTATCTTCCTCCATCCCGCCGATGCCGGCCATGGCGATCTGGGCATGATTACGCCCGAGGATGTCGTGCTGATGCTGTCGCATTCGGGGGAATCGACCGAACTTGGGCCGATCATCCATTATTGCAAGCGCTTCGCCATCCCGTTGCTGGCGATGACGGCGCAATCGCGCAGCACCGTGGCGACTGCGGCGGATATCTGCATTCGCCTGCCCGCCGTGCGAGAGGCGTGCCTCAATCTGCTGGCTCCCACCACCTCCACCACGGTGCAAATGGCGTTTGGCGATGCGGTCGCCATATCGCTGATGGAAATGCGGGGTTTTTCCGCCGATGATTTCCATAAATTCCATCCCAATGGCAGGCTGGGCGCGCAACTCATCAAGGTGAGCGAACTGATGGCCAGCGGTGACGCAGTGCCGATGGTGCGCGGCGACGCCTCGCTGCTCGACGCCACCATCGAAATGACGCGTGCCCGGCTTGGCGGTACGGCGGTCGTGGATCATAAGAACAGGCTGCTGGGCGCGTTTACCGATGGTGATCTTCGCCGCACCGTCACGGGCAAGCGTAACCTCAATGAGCCTATCGAGCAGTTCATGACGCTCACGCCGCTGGCGGTCGACCCGCAAGAACTCGCTTCTGAAGCCTTGCGGCTTATGCATGAGCGCAACATCACCCTGCTTTTCGTGTGCGAAAAAGAAGAGGTCGTTGGCGCGGTACACATGCATGATCTGTTGCACGCTGGCGTCGCCTGAACACGCTGGTCGTCATCCCCGCGCGGGCGGGGTCCTCCCGACTTCCGCGCAAGCCGCTGGCGATGATCGCGGGACGCAGCCTGTTGCACCGGACGATCGCCATGGCCCGCGTAGCAACGCATAATCTGCCTGCGATCGATCTGGTCGTGGCTACCGACGATGACGAGATAGCGGATCATGCCCGCGCCGCGGGCTGCGATGCGGTCATGACCGACAGCGCGATCGCCACCGGATCGGGCCGCGCCCTTGCTGCGGCGCGACACCGTGCGCGCCTCCCGCGTTTCATTGTCAACTTGCAGGGTGATTCTCCCTTCCAGCCCGAAGGTGCGCTGGGTGCGGTCGTCGCTGCGCTGGAACAGGGTGCGGAGGTCGTCACGCCGGTGATCGCGCTGGACTGGGCAGCGCTTGACGCGCTGCGCGATCACAAGCAGCGCTCGCCATTCAGCGGGACGACCTGCGCCACCGCCCCTGACGGGCGGGCGCTATGGTTTTCCAAGTCGATCATCCCCGCCATCCGGGGGGAATCCGTCTTGCGGGCCAGTCAGCCACTTTCCCCGGTGCTGCGTCATGTTGGCCTGTATGGCTATCGACTGGACGCGCTGGAGCGGTTCGAGGCAGCGGCTCCGACCGCATTGGAGCAATTGGAGGGGCTGGAGCAATTGCGCCTGCTCGAACTCGGGATCCCCCTCATGACGGTGCGTGTCGATCCGCCGCTGTTCGACAGTTCCGGCATCGATACCCAGGCCGACATCGCCCGTGTCGAGGCGCTGATCGCGACGCATGGCGACCCCACCCCGGCGCTGCCATGACCCGGCGCATCTTCATCATCAGGCATGGCAACACCTTCGAAAACAGCGCTAGCGCGCGCCGGATCGGCGCCGGTACGGACATTCCCCTGGTGGCGAGCGGGCGGGAGCAAGCCGACCGGCTCGGGCGCTGGTTCGCGGCGGAAGGACTTCCCGTGGCTCGCCTGCTTTGCGGTCCGCTGCTGCGCGCGCGCGAAACGGCGGACAGGATCGGCACAGCCATCGCCCATCCTCGTGATGGCGTCGCGTCCTGGCTGAACGAGGTCGATCACGGTCCCGATGAGGGGCGACCCGAGGCGGAGGTGACGGTACGCGTCGGCGCATCGGCACTGGCGGCATGGGATGATCGGGGCATTGCCCCGCCCGGATGGCGCGTCGATGCTGATCAGCGCATCGCCGCATGGCGCAGCTTCTTTGCTGAGCCGGGCGAGGGGGCTGACCTGCTCGTAACGAGTAACGGAGCGGCGCGCTTTGCCTTGCTGGCGCTGGGCCTGCCGCTCGCGTCGCTTAAATTGCGGACCGGGGCGTTTGGCGAGATGGCGGTGGAGCGCGGTGGTGCGGTTCGCCTTATCCGCTGGGACGAACGCCCGCTGTCTTAATTGTTGCGCTGGGGCACCGAGAAAGTGCCCGACACGCGGCCACCCGCGCCAGTCGATACGCCGCTGCCGCCGCCTGATGACCGGCCATCCACCGTCGACCGCCCGCTATTCAGGTCCATGATCAACCGGCCTCCGGTCAGATGGTTGGCCCCCTGATCGAGCGCGACATTGCCGAGCATGGTGATGATGCGGCTGTTCAGATCGTAGATACCGACATTGCCCCGTGCCCGTTGATCGGCCTTGGTCACGATCACATTGCCTGAAGCATCGATCCGGTCGATCTCCACATTGCTCGCGCCAGGATTGGCGCTGCTGGGACTGGTCGCGCGCTGCTGCCGATAAGCCACGGTCATGCGCGCCGCGGTCAATGTCATGCCGGCCTGATTGACGACGACATTGCCCGATACGACCACACGGTCGGCACGATCCTGCACCTCGATGCGGTCGGCAGTGAAATTCACCGGCGCATTGCTGTCGTGATTCTTGAAAACCTGCGCGCCCGCTACGCTCATCATGGCCGCAGCGGTGGCGAGGCTGCCGGCAGCCAGCGAGGCGGCGGCGATCAGGTGATTGGGCAGGCGGCGCGGGCTTTTCATCGTGTCTGCCCTTTGAGGCCATTTTGTTCGATACGCAAGCTGGCGCGGCCATTCAGCGTCACGACGCGGTTGTTCATATCGGCTTCCAGATGATCGCTGCTAAAGGTGCCGATGGGCATGCGTCCGTCCACCCGGCCCGCGCTGCGCATCCGCCGCGACTGGAGGTCGATGCCGACGTCCCGCGTGGTCAGCCGATAGCCGCCAGCTGATTCGAACTGCACCGGCCCGACGATCGCCATGCGCTGCGTTTCCATGGCGTAGCGGCCTTTTTGCGCATTGAGCACCGCCGGTCCATCGCTCAGCAGGATGCGGGCGGTCATGTCGTTCAGGTCCACGAACGGCTCGCGCGAGCTTTTCTGTACGGCGGAACTGGCGCGCAGGGAAAAGGGCTGCCCTTTGCTGTCCTGCCCGCGATACAGCGCTTCCGATACGCGCATCCGTTCCTTAGCGACCTCGACCTTGTTCTTGTCGAGGACGAAGCTGACCTTGTCACCGCCCGTGAAAGGTGCGGTAGCGAGCAGCGCCGTCAGCACGCCGACGGCCATCGGCAGATAATTTTTGAGCGCCTTGACCAGTCGGTCATGGCTGCCGCCCGGCCGCGCCCAATGACGTCGCACATGGCGTTGCTGATCGGCCTGAATGGACATGGGCGGCGCTCGTCCCCCTTACATATGCGC
Organism: Sphingobium sp. FG11; assembly: GCF_057809915.1. Classification (NCBI taxonomy): domain Bacteria; kingdom Pseudomonadati; phylum Pseudomonadota; class Alphaproteobacteria; order Sphingomonadales; family Sphingobiaceae; genus Sphingobium; species Sphingobium sp. FG11. Next base: position 190,465 of record NZ_JBMDKW010000004.1, on the reverse strand, counting down.
GAAAATGTCGACCTCTGGCCATCCCGCCAGATCCAGTTCGGCACGGTGCGGCAGGAAATCGAAACAGGCCTGGGCCAGTTCCATGCGACCTTCGCGAATCAGCCGCCGGTTCAGTTCTTCGCGCAGCGCATGGAGATAGCGCACGTCAGACGCGGCATATTCCTTCTGCGCGTCGGACAGGACCGGGCCGCCCCAATCGGAGCTTTGCTGCTGCTTGCTCAGTTCCTGTCCCAGCAGCTCGCGCACCAGCTCCTTAAGGCCATGGCGATCCGTATAGGTGCGGATCAGGCGGGACGCGATCTTGGTGCAATAAGCGGGGGCCGCCACCACACCCATATAATGGCGAATGGCGGCAATATCGAATCGCCCGAAATGATAGAGCTTGAGTCGCTCGGGATCGGCCAGCACGGCTTTCAGGTTCGGCGCGGCATAACCGCTCGCGGGGCCGAATCGCACCAGATGCTCGTCCCCCTTGCCATCGCTGATCTGGACGACGCACAGTCGGTCGCGGGGGGTGATGAGACCCATGGTTTCGGTATCGATGGCGATAGGGCCGGGGGCGAGGACGCCTTCGGGCAGATCTTCTTCATGAAAATATACGGTCATGGCTTCCCTCTATGGCGAAAAGCGTCGCAACTCAATGAAGGCTTTCATGCGGACCGCACGAAGGGCGGGAGACAAATATGGCGACAATCGGGCTAAAATCGTTCGCGCTGCCGGGAAAAGTTGATATAGTGACTCCCAAACCGCACGTTCGCGGTGGATTCTGCATGTCATTCGCCCGACATGCCTGTCCGGTTTTGTCTTGGGCGAAGCGAAAGTGACTAACAGGGCATGAGTTTTGATAGAGGGCGCCGCGGCGGTCGCGGCAAGGACAAGCGCGACGGTTTCGGCGAGGATAATTTTTACGGCGGCGGCAATGCCGGCGGCGGCGACCGCTTTGGTGGCGGTGGCTTCGGTGGCGATCGCGGTGGTTTCGGCGGCGGCGGTGGTGATCGCTTCGGCGGCGGCGGCGATCGTGGTGGCTTCGGCGGTGGTGGATTCCGCAGCGGCGGCGGCGGTGGTTTCGGCGGCGGCGGCGGCGGCGGTGGTGGCCGCGGTATGCCAGCCCAGGTCGTTGGCGAAGGCACGGGTGTCGTTAAGTTCTTCAACGGTCAAAAGGGCTTCGGCTTCATCGTTCGCGATGACGGCGCCGAGGACGTGTTCGTACACATCAGCGCGGTCGAGCAGGCTGGCCTGACCGGCCTTGCTGAAGGACAGCAGCTCGGCTTCACGCTCGTGGATCGCGGTGGCAAGGTGTCAGCGACGGACCTCAAGATCGAGGGCGAACCGCTTCCCGTGACCGATCGTGGTCCGCCGCGTGAACCGCGCGAACCTCGCGCGGGTGGCTTTGGCGCCGCGCCGGGTGGCGATCGCGGCCCACAGCGCCAGCTCACAGGCGAACGCTCCAGCGGCACGGTCAAATTCTTCAACGCGATGAAGGGCTTCGGCTTCATTCAGCGCGATGACGGACAGCCTGACGCGTTTGTGCACATCAGCGCCGTCGAGCGTGCTGGCATGGGTGCTCTGAACGAAGGCGACCGGCTTGATTTCGAGCTGGAAGTCGATCGGCGCGGCAAGTATGCGGCCGTCAATCTTCAGCCCAAGGCCGACTGACGACCTTGGACGGACAGCCCTGAACTAGCGAAACGCCCGTCGGGAAACCGGCGGGCGTTTTGTTTTGGAGAAAGCGAGGCGGAGAGGTGCGGAACGCGGGAGCAAATGGTGGCCGATGATCTGACCGGCGGTACGGCCAAAGCCAGCCTTATAGTATGTTGTCCCTGTGAGAGACGCCGCTGCCGCTCGGTTGTATTGCCCGCTCGGTGGTCCCGTAGTTTCAGATCAGCGATAGGCCGCCCACGCAGGACATGCGCGAAGTTGAGGCAGGCTGCGGCCTGACCGAATCCCTGCGGTTCGCACGCCCGAGGCGCGACTCAGAACAGCCGGGTCAGCCCGTAAAAGCCCGCCCCAATCAGGGCGGCGGCGGGCAGGGTGACGACCCAGGCGACGATGATGCTCGATGCCACGTTCCACCGCACCGCCGACAGCCGCCGGGATGCGCCCACGCCAACGATCGCGCCCGTGATTGTGTGGGTAGTGGATACAGGAACGCCCAGATGCGTCGCGAGGAACAGGGTAATCGCCCCGCCGGTTTCCGCGCAAAATCCCTGCGCCGGCGTCAGTCGCGTGATCTTCGATCCCATCGTATGCACGATCTTCCATCCGCCCAGCAGCGTGCCCATCCCCATCGCCGCCTGACAGGACAGCACGACCCAGAGCGGCACGTGAAAGCCGCCGGTCAGCATCCCTTGCGAATAGAGGAGCACCGCGATGATCCCCATGGTTTTCTGCGCATCATTGCCGCCATGCCCCAGCGAATAGAGCGATGCGGAGACAAGTTGCAGCTTGCGGAACACACGGTCGGCGCCCTGAGGGGTAAATCGCCGGAACACCCAACTGATGATCAGCACCAGCAGCAGCGCAAGAAGCAGCCCGACAGCGGGTGACAATATGATCGCGGCGCTGGTCTTGAACACGCCGGTCCATACGATCGCCGAAACGCCCGCCTTGGCTGTGCCCGCGCCCAGCAAGCCGCCGATCAGCGCATGGCTGCTGCTCGACGGAATGCCGAGCGCCCAGGTGATGAGGTTCCAGGCGATCGCCCCCATCAGCGCGCCGAAGATCACCGACGGATCGATGATGCTGGCGTCGACGATGCCCTTGCCGACCGTTTCCGCAACATGCAGGCCGAAAAACAGAAAGGCGATGAAGTTGAAGAATGCCGCCCAGGCGACCGCATATTGCGGCTTGAGCACCCGTGTCGAGACGATGGTCGCGATCGAGTTGGCGGCGTCATGCAGGCCATTGAGGAAATCAAAGGCGAGCGCGACCCCGATCAGCGCGACGAGAAGCGGAAAAGCGAGATGAGCGTCCATGACCGATCCGGCTCAGGCGTGATCGATGACGAGGCCGGAAATCTCGTTGGCGACATCCTCGAACCTGTCGGTCACTTTTTCGAGATGGGAATAAATCTCGTTACCGACGACGAAATCGAGCGTGTCGCCCCTGCGCGCCTGCTGGTACAGCGCCTTGAGGCCCGCCTCGTGCAGCGTGTCGGCATGACCTTCCAATTTGACCAGCCGTTCGGTCAGTTCATGCAGCCGGGCCGAATTGATGTTCAGCGAGCGCAGCAGCGGCATCGCCTCCGACGTAATCCGCGCACATTCAACGATCAGCGCGCTCATATCCTGCATCTGCGGCGCGAAATCCTTCACCTCGAACAGTGCAATCGCCTTGGCGGTCTGGTTCATCTGGTCGATGGCGTCGTCCATCACTCCGATCAGGCCGGTGATGGCGCTGCGATCGAACGGCGTCACGAAAATGCGGCGCACGTCCTGGAGCACGTCGCGGATAATATCATCCGCCTCATGCTCGCGGTCTGAAATCTCTTTAATGTGGCGTTCCATGTCCTGGCCGCCCTTGAGCAGGCGGGCGAGCGCATCGGCGCCAGCGACCAGCATCGCCGCATGATCTTCGAACTGATCGAAGAAGCGCCCCTGCTTGGGCATCAACGCCTGAAACCAGCGCAGCATTCCAGTCCTTTCGGTTCGTTTGTCCCGGATCCACAGCAACATGCGGAAAAACCATCCGGGATCGGTCGGCGGTTCGCGGAAGGCCGCGATGATCGATTGCAGGTCGGGTTCGTCGACGACGCGCGCCGCCTCCGCCACCGGGAACCAGCGCAACTCGCGCTGGCCCTGTTCGGGCCATTGCCGCAGCTGGCCTGTCACCGCCAGCGGAAAAACCTCTACCGTCGCTTCGCGCGCGTCGCCGTTGCGCCGTCGCTTCTCATATCGATAGCGGCCGAGCGGGGCGGGGCAGGCGATGCCATGGATGCCGGCTTCCTCATAGGCTTCGATTTCGGCGGCGCGATGGCCCGCCAATCCCTTGATCCGGTTGCCCTTGGGGATCACCCAGCGCCGCGTATCGCGCGACGTAATGAGCAGGATGCGCATCGATCCGTCAGGATCGGTCGCATAGGGCAGGGCGGCGATCTGACGCATTATCGGGGCCTGCCCGTCCGATCCGTCTCTGGCGCCGCATGTTGCATGGCGGGCCTTGTAACGAAATTGTCACATATCGCAATCCGCGCCGTCCCACACCCGTTTACAAGAACAGGAAGTCGGCCAGCGCCTGAACCCCGGCCCGTTGCGTCGAACGCGCGCTCACAGCCTGGCGCACCTCGATCGCCGGCAGCGGCACTTCCAGCGGCAGGCGTCGAATGCCGCTCATTCGCCCCAAATCCCGCGCCATCGGACCGAAGGCGATGAAACAGCCAAGGCCTTCCCGCAGACCGGATATGATCTCGAACATATTGTCCGTTTCCAGCAATGGTGGCCCCAGGGTCACGCGGTCTCGTGCCAGCGCATCCTCTATCACATGCCGCAGGCCGTTGTGCCGGTCCATCGCAAGGATGGGAATGGCGGCAAGGGCCTCACGCGATATGGCCTCCGCGCGTGCCAGTATATGATCCTCACCAGCGTAGAGATTGAGTTGTTCGGACCAGCCATAGCGCGATGGCAAGTCGTCGGATTCGGTAAGGGCATAAAAATAGGCGATGTCGATCTGGCCCGCAGCGAGCGCCGCCGCGGCATCGGGCGCGAGCTGGATGTTGAGGTCAAGGGTGATGGCGATATCCTCATTCGCCTCCTCGAACGCGGCAAGGGCATCCTGAAAATGACCGAAAACAGGCGCGGGCGCGGCCAGCCTGATTGCTTGTCGCAATGAGGCTGGGTCAGCCCGCGAGGTGTCGGGTGAGGGGGCATCGAGCGACAGTGCCGCCGGCGTAGGGGCCTGCGCTTCGCCCTGCGATAGCAGCGCCATTGCCTGCGCGGTCTTGTGGCCGGCAGGCGTGAGGCGGGCCTGCCCGCCCGTTCGCTCGAATAGTCGATAGCCAAGGCGCATCTCCAGCGACGCCATGTCGCGTTCGACCTCGACGACGGGCAGGCCGAGCATCTGAGCGCAGTCGCCGACGCTGCCTGACGCCACCATCTGGGCGAATATCTCGAGCTGGCGCAGGGAAGGAGAAACCATGACCATTCAGATAGAGGAAATGCCGCACCGGGTTAAGCGCGATATTGGCGCGCATTCTTGCAATGCGATATTGACGGGCGGACCCGATTGATGGCAGGGCGCTGACCTGTCGCGCGGGTATAGCTCAATGGTAGAGCACTAGCCTTCCAAGCTTGTGATGCGGGTTCGATCCCCGCTACCCGCTCCATATTCCGATCTTTGGAAGGCGCTGATATGGGCGACCTCGTGAATTTGCGGCAGGCGCGTAAGGATAAAGCGCGGCGGGACAAGGCGGTGGCGGCGGATGCCAATCGCGTGAAGTTTGGCAGGACGAAAACACAGAAGCTGGTGGAGAGTGCGGAAGCATTGCGGCTAGACAGGCAGCTCGATGGTGCGCGCCGCGAGGATGTGCGTAGTTCGGAAGAATAGTTTGGTATCGGGCGATGTTTTTTCATGAATAGATGTTCATGTAGATGAACACAGGTTCATTGTGAGAACATGCCGATCGGTTCAACGACGCGGTTGAACCATTCATCCCAAATGTGACCGATTTAGTGAGCCGAATTGTTCGGATCGTCGTTGGTCCATTTGCTATGACTATATATCTTCGCTCAAATCGCCCCGCCAAAGCCGCGATTGCCGCTGTTTTGGCCCTTAGTTCCACCGCTGTTCTCGCGCAGGAGGTTGTTGCGCCTCCGGTTGCAGGCACTGTCGTCGCGCCGCCACCGGCCGCAGCCGAACCGGCGCCTGCCACCACCGCCGCGCCGGTGATGGCGCCCGCTTCGCCTGTCGTACAGCAGACCGCATCGGTCGAGGCGCGGATTGCCGACGCCGTGGCCAAGGCTGAGGCCGAGAAGGCGGCGGCCCCGGCTCCGCGCCGCGTCGCACAGGCGAACCCGGCTGCGCGTCAACCTGCGGCCCCACGCCTCGTCGCGCCAGTAGCCGCGCCCGCCGCCAACATCGCGGACGCCCCTGTGCCGCAGCCGACCCCGGCGCTGACCGCGCCGATCAGCAGCGTGGAAACCGCACCCGCCGCCCGGCCCGCGCCCGCGCCCGCTCCCGCACCGACGCCAGCAACTGCTGCATCGGATAGCGACAACAGAGGCATCGTGCTGGGGCTAGGCGGCGCGGCCTTGCTGCTCGCCGGTTTTGCGGGCACCGCATTGGCCATGCGTCGCAGGCGTCAGGTGCGCGAGACGGTGGTATATGACGAAGTCGTTCCGGTGACGCCCGCTGTCGCTGCGGCCGCGCCGGTCTATACGCAACCCGTTGCGATGCCGCCTGCCGCTCCTGTTATGGCGCAGCCACAGGGCGCGCCGTTGACCGATCTCGACGCCATGATCGCTGCGCCGCCAAGTCCGGAAAATCCGTTCTTGACCCACGCCAAGCGCAAAAGACGGGCCATGGCGCTGTTGCGTGAGCGCGAAGAAGGTGTGGCGGACACGCTGCCCGCTTCGTCGACGCCCGTGGCCGCTACGGCGCAGAATCAGGTGGATCGTTCGCAGACCATCTACAGCTTCGGCAAGGTCGGCGGTCGGCGCAAGGATTGGGTCCCCGGTATCGGATAACCTGATTCATCAGCACGAAGGCGGGAAGGGCGGCGCGTCAGCGTCGCCCTTTCTCGTGCAAGACCCCCGCGATAGTTGCGCTGGCGCGTCGCGCCTGATACCGGCGCGCCGGTTATTTGCGCATCATGAAAAGGGTCGCCGCCGCATGTCCGAGTCCGTCAACCGTATCGTCCTCGCCTTTTCGGGCGGTCTCGACACCAGCGTGATCCTCAAATGGCTGCAACAGACCTATAAGTGCGAGGTCGTGACCTTTACCGCCGATCTTGGGCAGGGCGAGGAGCTGGAACCCGCGCGCGCCAAGGCGCGGCTGATGGGGGTCAAGGAAGAGCATATCTTCATCGACGATCTGCGCGAGGAATTCGTGAAGGACTATGTCTTTCCGATGATGCGCTCCAACGCGTTGTATGAGGGGCTGTACCTGCTCGGCACCTCGATCGCCCGGCCGCTGATCGCCAAGCGCCAGATCGAGATCGCGCAAATGGTGGGCGCGGACGCCGTATCCCATGGCGCGACCGGCAAGGGCAACGACCAGGTCCGTTTCGAACTGGGCTATTATGCGCTCCAGCCCGATATCAAGGTGATCGCGCCCTGGCGCGAATGGGATCTGGCGAGCCGCACGAAGCTGATCGAGTTCGCCGAAACCCACCAGATCCCCATCCCGCGCGACAAGCGCGGCGAAAGCCCGTTTTCGACCGACGCGAATATGCTGCACACCTCGTCTGAGGGCAAGGTGCTGGAGGACCCGTGGGAGGAAGTGCCCGACTATGTCTATTCGCGCACGGTCAACCCGGAGGACGCGCCCGATACGCCCGAATATATCACGGTCGATTTCGAACGGGGCGATGGCGTGGCCATCAACGGCGTCGGCATGTCGCCCGCGACATTGCTCGAAACGCTGAACGAATATGGCCGCAAACATGGCATCGGCCGACTCGATCTGGTCGAGAACCGCTTCGTCGGCATGAAGTCGCGCGGCATGTATGAAACGCCGGGCGGCACCATCTATCATCTCGCTCATCGCGGTATCGAACAGATCACGCTGGATCGCGGCGCGGCGCACCTCAAGGATGAACTCGCGCCCAAATATGCCGAACTCATCTACAATGGCTTCTGGTTCAGCCCGGAGCGCGAGATGCTTCAGGCCGCGATCGACTATAGCCAGGACAAGGTGACGGGCACGGTCCGTCTCAAGCTGTACAAGGGCAGCGTGCATGTCGTCGGCCGTAAATCGCCCTATTCGCTCTATAGCGAAAAGGTCGTGACTTTCGAGGATGATGCGGGCGCCTATGACCAGCGCGACGCGGCGGGCTTCATCAAATTGAACGCGCTGCGGTTGCGGTTGCTGGGACGGCGCGATCAGTGACGCGGGGGCGTCGCCGTTACAAATTGCGACACTAATATGCGCGATATGACAAAGTTTGCGGACATTCTCCTCCGATAAGCGTCGTCAAGGATGGCAGTGGCCGTCCATGACAAGGCTTGAAAGGATGACTGTTATGATCCGCAGATTTTTCGGGACGGTGGCGCTCGGTTCGCTGTTCGTGGGCGGCCTCGCCGCTTCGCATATGGCCTTTGCGCAGCCCGATGGCCGCGATGGCGCGCGCGGGCCGCGCGGCGGCGGGCTGATGGCGCTGGTCGATGCGAACAAGGATGGCGCGATCACGAAAGCGGAACTGACCGCCGCGCTGGAAGCCCGCTTTGCCAAACTCGACGCCAATCATGACGGAAAGCTGACGAAGGAAGATCGCGATCTGCTCCGCACGCAGCGTCTCGATGCGCGTTTCGCGGCGCTCGATACAGATCGTAATGGCCAGATCAGCAAGGCGGAGTTCGTCGCCGGTGCGCAGGCCCGCCATGACCGGCAGGGTGCGGACGGCAAGCCCGGTGGCCCGCAAGGGCATCGCTGGGGCGGCCGGCATCATGGCGGCATGATGGGCGGCGGCATGGGTGGCCGCGATGCGGACAAGGACGGCGTCGTGACCAGGGCGGAGTTCATGGCCCGCCCGCTCGCCATGTTCGACAAGGCCGACGCCAATCATGACGGCACGGTGAGCGCCGACGAGCTGAAAGCGGCTCGGGAAGCCATGCGGGGCGGGATGCGGGATCATATGCGCGGTCAGGGGCATGACCGTAAGGGGCCGCCCACGCCCGCGGACGACTGAAACGCCCTTGCCGGTGGCGCGTCCGGACATCCCCCCTTGTCCCTGAACCCGCGCCGCTGGCGGGAAGGGCGAAGGCTTCCCCCCTTCGCCTTCGCCCTTCCAACCTTTCCCAACCCGTGACAGACAGATGGACATGACCGAACGCCCCCATCTCCTGCTCGTCGATGACGAGCGATCGATCCGCGAACCGCTGGCCCAATATCTCGGCCGCAACGGCTTTCGCGTGACCGCCGTGGAAAGCGCGGCGGAAGCGCGGTTGCGGCTCAACGCCAGCGCGATCGATCTCGTCATCCTCGACATCATGATGCCGGGGGAGGACGGGCTGTCGCTGTGCCGCCATATCCGCGAGACCAGCGAGATTCCGGTGATCCTGCTGACCGCCAAGTCGGAGGAAACCGACCGGATCGTCGGCCTGGAAATGGGCGCGGACGATTATGTGCTCAAACCCTTTTCGCCGCGCGAACTGGTCGCGCGGATCAAGGTGATCTTTCGTCGCGTCGCCACAGGTGGCCAGCGCGTCACCGCGCCGGACGGGGCGACCTATGCCTTTGCGGGCTGGCTGCTGAAGTCGCAGGAGCGGGTGCTGGTCGATGCGGAGGGCGTGTCGTTGCCGCTGTCGACCGCCGAATATAATCTGATGCTGGCCTTTGCCACCCGGCCCAATCAGGTGCTGAGCCGCGATCAGTTGCTCGACATCACGCAGGGGCGGGAGGCGAACGCTTTCGACCGGGCGATCGACAATCAGATCAGCCGCCTGCGCAAGAAGATCGAGCCTGACGCGAAAAACCCGACTCTCATCAAGACCGTCTGGGGCGGCGGCTACACGCTGTCGGCCGAGGTGCGCAAATTGTGAGGGCCGTTCGCCTCTGGCCGCGCAGTCTGGTCGGCCAGATCATCATCCTCGTCGCCATCGCGCTGTTCGTGGCGCAGGCGATCAACTTCGTCCTGCTGTTGCAGGAACGCAACCGGCTGCAACTGACGGGGCAGACAGCGCCTGCCGTCTATCGGATCGTCGATGCGCTCGACAATCGCCCCGACCGGCGCGGCGGGGACAGACCGCGCGCGCAGTTCGTCACCGGCGTACCCGATCTCGCCGGGCAGGCGCGTCCCGACATCGAGCGGCGCGCCGAGACGATGTTTCAGGATATCGGGCTGTCCATCCTCACCGTTCGCGTGGTCGAGGATGAGGATCGCAGGCCCGACCGGCGCTGGGCGCAAATCCGCCAGCGGGCGCAGGGGCCGGGCCATGAAAACGATGCCGCGCCGCGCCGCCGGCTCGTCATGGCGGCGCAATATGCGCCGGGAAAATGGGTGGTGACGCAATCGCGCGTCGGCGATCGCCCGCCGCGTTTCGGCGGCTGGCTCGCGCTCCAGACGCTGATCCTCTATGTCATCGTCCTTGCGCCCCTGCTGTGGATCGGCCGGCGGCTGGCGCGCCCCTTGCGGCAGCTTACTTTGTCGGCCGAGCAGTTCGCGCGGACGGGCGCGGCCGATCCGGTCGACGAGCGCGGGCCGGGCGATGTGCGCGACCTGACCATGGCGTTCAACGCGATGCGCGGCCGCATCTTTGCGATGCTGGGGGAAAAGGACCGGATGCTGGGCGCGATCGGCCATGACCTGCGCACGCCGCTCGCCTCGCTCAGGGTGCGCACCGAATCGGTCGAGGATGAGGGCGAGCGCGCCCGCATGTCCGAAACCATCGAGGAAATGAACCGGATGCTGGAGGATATCCTCTCGCTCGCCCGCGCCGGGCGTGGGGCGGAGGAGCCGCAGAAGGTCGATCTGTCCGCGCTGGCCGATGCGGTGGTGGAGGACTTTATCGAACTCGGATCGCCCGTCGATCTGGCGGAGAGCGAGCGCGCCGTCGCTCATGTCCGCCCGCGCCAGATCCGCCGCGCGCTGCGCAACCTCATCGAAAACGCCATCGTCTATGGCGACCACGCGCATGTCAGCGTGGCGCGGGAGGAGGGCGTCATCCGCCTGATCGTCGCCGACAACGGTCCCGGCATCGCCGAGGAGCGGATGGAGGAAATGATGGAACCGTTCACGCGGCTGGAAGGCTCGCGCAATCGGGAAACGGGCGGGGCCGGGCTGGGGCTGGCGCTGGTCCGTGCGATCATGGCCGAACATGGCGGGTCGCTGCGGCTGGCGAACCGCGCGGGTGGCGGGCTGGAGGCGAGTTTGGTTATCCCGGTGGGATAGGGGCACGCAAAACACACGCTTTTCCGCCGAAGTATACACCATATGCGCGCGCGTACCGGCGCGGGCGAAGGCGGAAGGGGCTGGACATTTCAAAGACCATTTCCGGATAGCGGCGCGGCGGGCTGTAGGACAGTCCGACGCGCGAAATAGGATGGTTTTTGGATGGGGTGTGGTTGTGGAGTCACGCTTGGCATGACGAGGGTATGTAGCTAACTACCAATCTCAGTCACTTGGCCGTCGTCATACGCATCCTTGAAGCGGTAATTCGTTAGGTGGCAACTCGAAGTCTAAACGGTCAGATATGATAGAAGCGATCGTTGGTCGAACGATCAGCGAGGTGGCAAGCGCCAGTTCATTCGCATCGGTGCGACGCCTTCAACGGGCTCGCCTTTTGCATTTCGGGCAGGTTTGAAGCGTCGCTTGCGAGCGACAGCGCAGGTCGCATCGTCAAGGCTGGGATATCCACTGCTCTGTTCAACGGAACATCCTTCGACCTTACCCTTTGCATTGACGTGAAGTTGCACGAAGCTCGTGCCTTCCAGCCGCTGATCAACTGCTTCCTTTGGATAATCCATATCTGACAAGAAGGTGCCGGGGATGCCTTTAGGAGGCGTTACGGCATAGCTTGCTTCGGGTGCGGGCGGTTCTGCCGCCGCAACGGAACTTGCGAAAAGCAGAAGAGTCGGCAACCAGCGCATAGAAGCTCCTGTCTCGTAGCTGAGTCTTTGTGCGCTATCGTTTGGGCGTCCGCAATTGGGTTGATCGTGGCCGAATGATTTTCGACCTCGCGACGTTAGCTTCGCTGGCCATCTCTGCGAAAACCGACAGTCCGCTTTCCACCCCTTCTCGCCGCCTAATGCTTACCCGGCTTGTTCGACGTTCCCGGTGCGGTGGGGTTGATGAACGTCGCCCCCGCCGGCATCGCCGTCCCCCCCATGTCGATCCGCTGCACTTCGTGCCGGGCGACGTTGGCGGGGTCGTCGCGTTCCTTGATCGCCGCCTTCGTTTCGGCGTTCTGATCGGCATCATCGCCGCCATCGCCGCCGCCGCGCGTCCAGCCCAGGATGATCGACATGCGGCGGTTGCGCGGGTCATAGGCATTGCCCTTGGCGAAAGGTTCGCGGTCGGCGACCCCTTCGATCCGGGCGAAGCGGTCATTGCCGATGCCATTGTCCGACAGCGCCTTGCGGGTCGCTTCGGCGCGGGAGGAGGAGAGCATCCAGTTGTTCATCGACCGCCCCGCCGCATAGGGCAGGCCATCGGTATGACCGCGCACGATCAGCGGATTGGGCATGGTCCGCAGCACGCCCGCGACCTCGCCGATCAGCGCGCGCGCCTGTGGCACCAGAACGTCGGTGCCCATCGCGAACATCGCGAAATCGGCTTCGTCGATCAGGTCGATGCGCAGTCCTTCGCGCGTTTCGGTGAAGCGTACATTCTTGCGCAGCTTGTTGATGCCCTGGCGTCGCGCCATGCGGGCTTCCAGTTCCTTCTTCACCGATTCGAATTTCTGCCGGTCGGCGGCGCGCATCGCCTTGCCACCTTCATCCTTGGTGCCGGTGGCGTCGCGCGGGATGGTGATGGACAGGTTGCCCTGACCGCCGGTGGTGGGGTAATTTTCCTTGCCCATGATGCTGTCGCCGCCCATCAGCCCGGTCGATCCGGCGGACGCCATCTTGAGTTCCACCAGCGTCGGCGTGAAATAGTCGGCCAGCGCCTTGCGCTGCTTTTCGGTGGTCGCGCCGAGCAGCCACATGAGCAGGAAAAACGCCATCATCGCCGTCACGAAATCGGCATAGGCGACCTTCCACGCGCCGCCATGATGGCCGCCATGCCCTTCGACGATGATCTTCTTGACGATGATCGGCCTGGGTTCAGGCTCGTTCGCGCCGCGCTTCTTGTCCCCCGCCATGGCTTATTTGCCCCGCATGCCGTCGAACACTTCGGCAAAGCCGGGCTGGTTGGCGTGGGTCAGGCTGGAGCGGGCGGCCTCGATCACCAGCGGTTGCGGGTGGCCGTGCAGCGATGCGACGATGATCTGCTTGACGACATGATACATCGCGCCGTCCGCCTCGATCACGCTGCGACAGCGGTTGGCGAAGGGGTTGACCATGCCGTAAGCGAGCAGCACGCCCAGGAAGGTGCCGACCAGCGCCGATCCGATCATCGCGCCCAGAATGGCGGGCGGCTGGTCGATCGATCCCATGGTCTTGACCACGCCGAGCACCGCCGCGACGATGCCGAGCGCGGGGAGGGCGTCGGCCAGCCCCTGCAGATTGTCCGCCGGCTTGATCGCTTCATGGTGATGGGTCTTGAGGCTGTTGTCCATCACCTCCTCGACCGCATGCGGATCGAGCGTGCCGGACGACACGACCACCAGCCGCAACGTGTCGCTGATGAGGTGGATCAGCGTCTTGTCGGTCATCAGCCGGGGATATTCGGTGAAGATGGTCGAGCTGGCCGGGTCCTCGATATGCGGTTCCAGCGCTACCGGCCCTTCGACCCGCAGCGTTTTCATCAGCTTGGACACGAGGAAGATGCAGTCGAGAAAATCCTGCTTCTTATATTTCGGCCCCTTGAACACTTTGCCAAGGCCACCGCCGAGCGCTTTGAGATCCGCGCCCGAATTGCCGATGATGAGCGCACCCACCGCCGCGCCGCCGATGATGAGCATTTCATGGGGCAGCGCGTGCAGAACCGGGCCGATGTCGCCGCCGGTGAAGATGAACCCGCCGAACACCATGCCGATGAGGACGACCAGTCCGATGACTGCGAACATGAAAAATCCCCGATATTCTGCCCCTGGGGCGCCAATTCCATCAGCATCGCATGAGGACGCTGCCAGATGGTTAATACGGCCCGATCAGGCCACGCTTTAGGACGAACCGATTTTACGCGATCAACTGATGAGATCGAACAGCGTCTTTTGATTGATCCGCGCGAAGGCGGACTGGGCGGCGTCGAGTTGCAGCAGCTTGGCTTTAACCGACGAGATCACATCGGTCAGGTCGGTCGATTCAAGGCCGGACCGGCGATCGGTGAGGTCGAGATCGACGCTGGTCAGGCGCGTGCCGATGACGTCCAGCCGGTCGCCCCTGACACCCTGTTTCGCCTGTTCCACCGCCAGATGATTCTGCCCGGCCTGGATGGCGTTGAGCGAGGCGGCGAGATCGGCGTCCGATCCGCCGTTGAGCGCGGCGATGCCCTGCGCGAGAATATCGTCCAGCGACTTCGGCGAACCGCTCACGTTGATCCCTTCCGATACCGACTGGCGTGTGCCCACCACGGCGAGGTTGAGGCCCCGGCTGACCGGCACGAGCACGCTCTGGCCGTCATCGAACACCGGCACGCCCTGATAATCCTTCTGGTTCAGCAATTCGCCGACCGTGGTGCGGATCGTCTTCAGCTCCTCGCCGATGGCGACGCCGCTGGTATCGTTGAGCGCGCCGTTGCGGGCCGACGTCATAAGCTCCTGCGCGCGCGTCATCAGATTGTTGATTTCTTCCAGATTGGCTTCGGCATTGGCGGCGCGCCCGCTGCCATAGCTGACATTGGTCTGCCAGGCGGCCTGTTGCGCCTGCGCGCGGCCGATGTCCGACACCTGAACCCAGGCGAGCGCATTGTCCGACGGCTTGTTGAGGGTGATGCCGCTGGAAATGGCGGTCTGCCCTTCGATGATGCTTTGCGACAGCGCCTGTTGCCGCCGGATTTCCGCGATCGCCGTCTTGGCCGTGATTCCTACCATGGCGTCAGCCCTCTCAATTCATGATCTGGAGGATTGAATCGACCGCCTGCTTGGCGATCTGTAAAATCTTGGCGCAGCCCGAATAGGCCTGCTGAATGCGCAGCAGGTCGGCCGCTTCCATGTCGAGATCGACGCCGCTCACCGCCTCGCGCGAGGATATGGCCTGATCGCTGCGTCCTTGCGCCGTGGTCTGTTCGGCCTTGGTCGCGGCGAGCAGATTGGCGTGCGTGGCGATCAGCGCGGTCCAGCCCTGTTCGACGCTGCCCGCGCCGCGCAGGGTCGATCCGGCGGTCAGCAGATTGCCGTTGAGCGTGCCGTCCGCCGATTTGGTGGCCAGTTCTCTGGGATCGGTGACGAGCGCGGCGATGCCGGCAGCGCCGCCGCCCACGGACAGCAACGGTTTGCCCGCTATGCCCGCATCCGTCACACCCTGCGCATGCCAGGCGTTGACGTTGCTGGCGAATTGATTGGCGAGCGCATCCAGACTCGCGCGGCGCTGCGTTGCGGTGGCGGCGGATGAAAACAGCCCGCCCAGCGCGCCGTTGGCGGGCGCGGCCAATGCCGTCCCGTCGCTGGTCGCCAGCGCGAGTGAGCCGTCCGCATTGGCCGTCACCGCGATCGGCGTGGCGGTGATGCCCGCCACCAGCGGCTGGCCATTATAGCTGACCTGCGCGGAATCATGCGCGCCGAAGCTGACCGTGACGTTGAGATTGTCGGTGAGGTCGCCCAGCGCCGCATCGCGGCTGTCGAGCAGTTGCGCATAGGCCGATGTGCCGGGTTGCGCGCGCAGCAGGCTGTTGTTGATATCGGCGAGGTTGTTGAGCGCACGATTGGCGGTCTGGACGGCCGACTGCGCTTCGGTATTGATGCCGCTCGACACATTGGCGAGGTCGGCGGCGGTCTGGCGAAAGGATTCGGCGACGCGGGCCACGCTGTCCAGCGTCGTCACCCGCAGCGACGTGTCGTTGGGGCTGGCGGCCAGCTTGTCGATATTCTGGAACATGCCGGTCATCAGCTTGCCGACGCCGGTGTCGGTATCGTTGAGCGCGGTTTCCGTGTCGCCCAGCCACCGCAGCCGCGCCGTCGCGCTGCCGAGCGCCATGCCGGTCATGCGCACGGTGGCGTCGAGATAGGGGTCGGTCGCCCGATTGATGCTCGATACCTGCGTACCGCCGAAATTGCCCTTGCTGGTGTAGCTCGCCATCGTCGCGGTGGACGATCCCGATTCCGTGGTCGTGACCGAGCGGCGGGCATAGCCGTCGGTGCTGGCGTTGGCGATATTCTCCGAAATCGCCGCCATCGCCGTGCGATAGGCTTTGGTGCCGGACGCGCCGATGATGAACAGATCGCTCATTTGGCGCCAGCGGGTTTTGGGGTCAGGGGGTTGGGGGTCCTCCCGCCAAATTGCTTCAGCAGCAGTTCGGCGATGCCGAGGCTGCCCTTTGTCGCCATGGAATCGGCGGTGCGGGCGTCGGCCATGTCGCGAAACTGATCGGTCGCGCTCGAATCCGTGATGCCCTCGCCCATGCTGGACGATCGCATCGCGCCGATCATCTGGCGCAGGAAGATCGCCTCGAACTGCTGCGCCGTCTTTTCCAGACTCGCCTTGTTCGCGGTGGCCGGTTGGGCCGCGCCTGTCGAAACCGTCGATACCTGCATCACAACACCACCAGTTCGGCCTTCATCGCGCCGGCTTGCTTGAGCGCTTCCAAAATCGCGACCATGTCCGCCGGCGATGCGCCGATGGCGTTCACCGCCTTGACGATATCAGTCAGCGACGCGCCGCCTTTAAAGTTTATCATCGGCCTTTTCTGTTCGTCGATCGCGATGCTGCTCGATTGCTGCACTGCGGTCTGGCCCTGGCTGAAGGGGGCGGGCTGGATGATCTGGGGCGATTCGCTGACGCTGACGGTCAATTTGCCGTGGGCGACGGCGGCGGGATGGATCTTGACCGCGCCGTTGATGACGACCGTGCCGGTGCGGGCATTGACAATCACCTTGGCGGGGGCTTCGGCGGGATTGACCTCGATATTCTCGATCATCCCCATCATCATGATGCGGTCCTCCGCGCCGGGCGCCGCGTCGATCGCGACCGACACGGCGTCGGTGGCGCGGGCGCGGCGATCGCCGAAGGTGCGGTTGACGCCATCGGCGACGCGCAGCGCGGTGGTGAGATCGGCTTCGGCGAGGTTGAAGATCAGCGTCGGCGCGGTGTCGAAGCCGGTGGCGACCGCGCGTTCGACCGTGGCCCCGCCGGGAATGCGCCCGGCCGAAGGAATGTTGACCGACACCTGGCTGCCGTCCGCGCCGGACACGCCGAGGCCGCCGACCGCGAGATTGCCCTGCGCCATGCCGTAAATCTCGTTATCCGCGCCGCGCAGCGCGGTCATGATGAGCGTGCCGCCACGCAGCGACTTGGCCTTGCCCAATGCGGACACGGTGACGTCGAGCCGCTGGCCGGGCTTGGCGAAGGCGGGCAGATCGGCGGTGACGAGTACCGCCGCCGCGTTCTTGAGCGCGGGATTGACCCCCTGCGGCAGCGACAGGCCGAAGCGCGAGACGACGCCCTTCATGCCCTGCGTCGCATAATCGAGGCTGTCGTCGCCCGTGCCCGCAAGCCCGACGACGATGCCATAGCCGGTGAGCTGATTGGGGCGCACGCCCTGAAACGTGCCCAGATCCTTGATGCGTTCGGCATGGGCCGGCGAAGTGAACAGGGCGAACAGGGCGAGAAGCAGGATGGCCATCCATCCGTTCCTGTCTTTCCCGCGCAGGCGGGAACCCATCTCCGGCGTTATCGCGGGGCGCGCGGCCCGGAGATGGGTCCCCGCCTGCGCGGGGATGACGGAGTAGGAGGCGGACGCGAGACGGCTCATCGGGACTCTCATTTCCATCAGAACGGGCTGATCGCGGAGAAGAAGCGCTGCAACCAGCCCTGGCGGCTGGCATTGGCGATCTCGCCCTTGCCCTTGTATATGATCTTGGCGTCGGCCACGCGGGTCGATGCGATGCGGTTGTCCGCGCCGATATCGGCCTGGCGGACGAGGCCGCTGATCTGGATGAATTCGTCGCCGCGGTTGAGCGTCAGCGCCTTTTCGCCCTTCACCATCATGGTGCCGTTCGGAAAGACCTGTGCGATTGTGACGGTGATTTCGCCCGACAGCGCGTTCGACTGGGTCGCCGCGCCCTTGCCGCTGAAGGCGTTCTGGCCGCCCATCGCGACATCGCTGGCCGAAAACAGTTTGGACAGCACGCCGGTCGTCGGCGGGGTCAGGCCGATGCTGCCGTTGCGGCTGGTATCGGCGCTGTTGCTCTTGGTCGCCTGCGTCTTTTCAACGAGGACGATGGTGATGATGTCGCCGACGCTGGTGGCGCGTGCGCCGCTGGTGAGCGGAGTGTAGCCCATCGACGCCTGAAAGATCGATCCGTTCGCCACGGGGGCGGGCGGCTGGGCCATCACGGACGGCGCGTAGAAATCGCGTTCGATGTCGCGCTTCTTGCGGCCGGCGATCGCGGGCGACGCGGCCAGCGCGATCAGCGACAGCGCGGACACGGTGTGGAAGGCGATGCGGATCAGGCGGCTCATATATTCTGGTTCACAAATTGCAGCATTTCGTCGGTCGCCTTGATCATCTTGCTGTTGACCTCATAGGCGCGCTGCGTTTCGATCATGTCGACCAGTTCCTCGACGACATTGACGTTCGAGGTTTCAAGGTTGCCCGAGCGGATGTTGCCGCGCCCGTCGAGACCCGCTGCGCCGACCTGCGGCGTGCCGCTGGCGGCGGTTTCAGTCAGCAGATTGCCGCCGATCGATTGCAGGCCCGCCGAATTCATGAAGCTCGCCAGTTCGATCTGGCCGAGCTGGGTCGGTTCGGCCTGGCCTTGCAGCGTCGCGGACACGGTGCCGTCATTGCCGACCGTCACCGACGTCGCGCCCTGCGGCACGGTGATTGCGGGGATCAGCGGCAGGCCGTCGCTGGTGACGACCGTTCCCTCCGCCGTGACGCTGAAATTGCCGGCGCGGGTATAGGCGGTCGACCCGTCGGGCCGCTGCACCTGAAAATAGCCAGCGCCCTCGATCGCCATGTCGAGCGCGTTGCCGGTTTCCTGAAGCGTCCCTTGCGTGTTGATCTTGCTGGTGCCCTGAAGCGCCACACCCGATCCGAGATTGAGACCGGTCGCGAACTTGTTTTCGCTGTCGCTGTTGGCGCCCGCCGCCACGATCTGCTGATAGGCCAGCGTTTCGAAATCGGCGCGGTCGCGCTTGAAGCCGGTGGTGTTCACGTTCGCCAGGTTGTTGGCGATCACGCGCATCTTGGTATTCTGTGCGTCAAGCCCGGTGCGGGCGACCTGAAGGGCTGCGTTGCTCATCTGTTGTCTCCCTTAGGAATCGAGGCGCATCAGCGATGCGCCGCCGTCATCGAGCTGTTTGGCGGTGTCGATCATCTTGACCTGGGTTTCGTAGGCGCGGCTCGCCTCGATCATCTGCACCAGCGCCGTGGTGGCGTTGACGTTCGATCCTTCGACCGATCCGGCGGTGACGGTGGCGAGCGGATCGTCCGGCAGTGCGCCGCCATTCACCTCGCGGAACAGCCCGTCCTTTCCCTTGGCGATGGAGGAACCGACCGGGCTGACCAGCTTGAGCTTGTCGATCTGCTGCGGGCTGGCCGGGTCGCCGCCCTGCGGCACGCCCCAGATGCTGCCATCCTGTGCGATCGATACGCTGCTGAGTTCGGGCAGGGTGATGGGACCGCCTTCGCCCAGCACGGGCAGGCCGTCGCCGGTGGTCAACAGGCCGCTGTCGGAGACTTTGAGGTCGCCCCGGCGCGTATAGGCTTCGCTGCCGTCCGCGCCCTGCACGCCCAGCAGGGCGTCGCCGTTCATGGCGACGTCGAGCGGGTTGCCCGTCTGGGTGATCGCGCCCTGCGCCATGTCGGCCGCGATCACCTGTTCGGAGGCTTGCGCCCGCGTGTCGAAGGTGTCGCCCTTGATCCAGCGCGTCTCGGCATTGGCGATTTCGGCGCGAAAGCCGATGGTGTTGGCGTTCGCGAGATTGTTCGCGATCGACGCCTGCCGCGCCATCGCGCCGCGCATTGCCGTAAGTGCCGTGTTGACGAGCCGGTCCATGGGCTATCCTCTTGTCCCGTCCGCCTTAACCGCGGATATTGACGATGGTCGTGGTCAGCGTGTTCGCCGCCTCGATCGCCTTCGCATTGGCTTGGAAATTCCGCTGGGCGGAGATCAGCGAGACCAGTTCGTCGGTGATGTCGACGTTGGAGCGTTCGAGCGAACCCGAATTGACCGCGCCGAACATGCCGGTGTTGGCCGTGCCGATGATCGGATTGCCGCTCGCCACGGTCGAGGACCAGTGCGCGTCGCCTTCCTGCCGCAGCCCTTCCTGGCTGTTGAAAGAGGCCATGGCGACCTGACCCAGATAGGCGGTGCTGCCATCGGCGTAGATGGCCGAAACAAGGCCTTCCTTCGACACGCCGACACTGGTCAACTGGACATTGCCCAGACCCTTGTAGGTGGTGGGCACCTGAAGGTCGGTCAGATTGGCCGGGGTGGTCGTGTTGGTCGGTGCGGTGCTCAGCGCGCCGGTATCGGGGTTGACCGCCAGCACCTGAATGCGCGAGCCGGTCGTGTCGACGACATAGCGGTCATCGTCCACGGCGAATGCGCCGTTGCGGGTATAGCTGATCGTGCCATCTTCACCCTTGACGGTGAAATAGCCCTCGCCGGTGATGGCGAGGTCCAGCGTCTTGTCGGTGGTTTCCAGCGTGCCCTGCGTGAACTGCTGGGTGATGCCCTGCACGCGCACGCCCTGGCCCGACACCTGATTGGTGGTCTGCATCGGCGCGGCGGCGAAGATGTCGCCGAACTGCGCCTTGCTCTTCTTGAACGCGGTCGAATTCACGTTGGCGACGTTGTTGGAGATGGTGGACAGGTCGGCCTGCGCACCCTTGAGACCGGAAAGCGAGATGTAGAAGGACATGGCGTTGCTCCTTAGGTGAAATGGCTGGGATTAGCTGAGGCTGAGCGCGTCGGACGGGCTGTAGGTGCCGAGCGCGGTGATGAGCTTGGAGGCGGAACCGTCCGCCGGGGATTGCACCGCGGCGACGGTCGCCCAGGTCGCGACCCGGCTGGGCGTCGCGCCGTTGACCTGCACCCGCAGGGCGGAGGACGCGACGGTCTGGCCGCTGTCGTCCTTGCCATCCCAATAGAAGGATGCGTCGCCGGCGGGGCGGTCGCCCAGCGCGATCGACTTGACGACATTGCCGCCGGCGTCGACCAGATCGACGCTCGCGCCGCTGGTGGCGGCGGGCAGGGTGATTTGCCCCGCATACAGGCCGCTGGCGTCGGGCGCGGCGATATTGCTCTGCACCAGCATCGAGCGGCCGATCCAGCTTGCCGCGTCGCCGATGCGCGAGCCGCCAAGCTGCGACTTGATCGCGGCGAGGTTCGCGTTCATTTCGGCGATGCCGCTCGAATTGGTGATGGTCGCCATCTGGGACACCATCTGGGCGTTATCGACCGGCTGGAACGGGTCCTGCGTCTGCATCTGCGTGGTCAACAGGCGCAGGAAATCGGCCTGGCCCATTTCGGACTTGCCGGTGCCCACGGTCTTGTTGCCGTTATAGACGTTCAGGCCCGCGCTGTCGGTGACGGTGGAGGTCGTCGTCATTTGCCGATCCTTATGGTTTCCATCATCAGGGATTTGGCGGTGTTCAGCACCTGCACATTATTTTGATACATGCGTGCGGTCTCGACCATGTCGATCAGCTCCGCATTGCTGTCCACGGCCGCTTCCCAGACATCGCCATTCTTGTCGGCGAGCGGGTGATTGGGGTCGTGGCGCTTGGTCGGTTGCGCGCTGGTGGTGACGACATTGGCGACCTTGACGGTCGACACGCCGGGGCTGTCGGTGACGGATTCGAACACCGGCTTGATCGCGCGATAGGCGGTGGCCGCGCTGCCGGTGACGTTGCCCGCGTTCGCCATGTTCGACGCCGTGGTGTTGAGCCGCAGCAACTGGGCGCTCATGGCCCGGCCGGCGATGTCGAAAACATTCATGGGTCCAGAGCCACTCATGCTCATTCTCCCTTCAGCGCGCGCGTGATGGTGTTGAGGCGACCTTCGAGAAAGGAGAGGGTCGTGCGATATTTGACGGCGTTTTCCGCAAACAATGTCTGTTCGGTGCTGAGTTCCACGGTATTGCCGTCGAGGCTCGGCTGAAGCGGCACGCGATAGCCCATGGAGTCATCGACCGCTTTGGACAGGCTGGCCGCGCTGCCGTTGGCGGCGCTGGTGGCTTCCTTGAGCGCGGCGTCGAAATCGATGTCGCGCGCCTTGTAGCCGGGGGTCGAGGCGTTGGCGATGTTGGACGCGAGCAGGGACAGGCGTTGCGAGCGAAGCGCCAGCGCCTTTCCATGGATCCCGAACAAGCTGTCTTCCAACGACATTGCGACTTCCGTCCTCTTTTGCCCGCAGGCGCTAAATCTTCCCGTCCCGCCGCCGTTCTGATCCTCAAGGGCGTCCGGCGAGGGCGTTCCAGCCTGATATCCGCAAGAGCCGTGCCAATTTCGCTTTGGCCCGGCCCGGCAAGATGAATGTCGCGCAGATCTGCGGCTTTCATGGCGGCCAGCGGCAAGGACGGCAAAAAATTGCCGGTCGGCGGCAGCGCTTTGCCGCCATGCCGAGCCGATCGCAGCGGGGTGAATTTTCGATGATCGAAACCATGGGCCATCTGTTCGATCCGCTGACGCTGGCGGTGATGGTGGCGGGCATCGGGCTGGTGGCGCTGTTCCAGAACGGCCCGGCAGCGCTGGCGCGCGCCTTCGTTGCGCTTGGCCCGCTCTGCATGGCCGATCCCGCGCGGGATCGTGACGCGGCGCGCGCGGCGATGCTGAAAATCGATCAGGTGGCGCAGCTGCGCGGCCTGTCCTGCACCGACCGGGTCAAGACCGCCAATCCCTTCCTGACGCAAGCCGCGCGCAAACTCGCCAATAGCGAGCGCATCGACCATTTCGAACGCTGGGCGGCGCAATCGCTGGGCGACCGGGCGCAGCGTCATGCGAGCGCGCGCAACGCGTGGTTGTCGATCGCCGACGCCGCCCCCGCGCTCGGCATGGCGGGCACGATCATCGGCCTGGTCGGCATGTTCGCGGCGATGGACGATCCCGCGACGCTTGGCCCCGCCATGGCGCTGGCGCTGCTCACCACATTCTATGGCGTCGTCATCGCCAATGTCCTCGCCGCGCCGGTCGCCGCGCGGCTGGCCGACCTGTCGGAGCGCGAGCTGGCCTGGCAGCAGGAAGTGATCGCGGGCATGCTGTCGATCGCCCGCCGCGAACATGCGCCGGTGCGCCGCGCCGCGATCCGCGAAGTCGCATGACCCCCAATTCCTCTCTCGCCCGGCGTAATCGCTGGGCGATCAGCTTTGCCGACCTGACCCTGCTGCTGCTCGCTTTTTTCGTGCTGTTGCAGGCGAGTGGTCAGCGGCGCGACACCATGCTTGCGGGCCTCAGCCGGCAATTTGGCGGCCCGGCGATGCGGGCAGGCGTGGACCTGCGCGCCGCCGAACTGTTTACGCCCGGCGAAGCGTTTCTCACCGCCGCCGGTCAGGCGCGGTTGAGACAGGTGGCGCGCCAGTTCGTGCGGGAACCAGGCGGGCTGGAGGTGCGCAGCCACGGCACCGACGCCGCGCACCAGCGGTTCGACGATTGGGATCTGGCCGCCGCGCGACTGGGCGCGGTGGCGCGCGCGCTCAAGAGCGACGGGATTGCGGGCAGCCGTCTGTTGATCCGGGGGCTGGATCAGGGTGACGGGCGCGCGGGCGAGGGCCAGATCATCCGCATCGCGCCGGGCGGCAAGCGGCGGTAGATTTTGGCATGAATATTGCAGAACAATGGGAATATCCTGCCCATCATGGGAGCCGCACCGTGACCAGATTGACCGTCCTTCTTGCCCTGACGCTTGCCGGTATCGCCGCGCAACCGGCGATGGCGCAACAGAAATTCGAAAATCTCGACCGCGTAGACGGCCTCGTCGCGATGACGGTGGGCGCGAATATGGGTGAGCCGGGCGGTCCCGTGGCGCCCGTCGATCGCCGCCTGCGCCTCGCCGCTTGTCCGACCACGCCAGCGGTCGACGGGCCGATATTCGGCGCGGCGATCGTCAAATGCGACGCGCTGGGCTGGCGCATCCGCGTGCCGCTCGTGGCGGGCGGCGCGGCTGGCATGACAGGGCCGGTGGGGCGCTATGGCCAGGCCGCGCGGCCCATGCAGAAACAGGCGGTCATCCGGCGCGGCGATCCCGTGCAACTGACCGCCGGGAACAGCAGCTTCAGCGTGTCGCGCGTGATGCTGGCCGACGAGGATGGCGCGATCGGTGACACGATCCGCGTGCGCGAGGACAAGAAATCCGCGCCGATTGCCGCGCAGGTCATCGACGCCGGCCTTGTCCGCATTCCGGGGTTTAATGATTTTTGAAGATATCCGTATATAGTCTGTATGAGACGAGCAAAGGATAGACGCATGATCAAGTCAGTGGGCCAGGGCATCAGCGCCGCCATCGAGGCGAGCCGCCTGCGCGAGAGCGGCAAGACCCGCGCGTCCGCATCGACCGGATCGGCGACCGCGTCCTCCTCGACCGAATCGACCAGCCCCGCCGCCCGCATGGCAGCGGAGGGCGCGCCCGTGGACCTCGACCGCATCGCCGCGATCAAGGCCGCGATCGCCTCGGGCAATTATCCGGTCAATGCATCGGCCATCGCCGACCGCATGCTGGCGCTCGATCTGCCGGTCGCCGGCTAATCTCATGCCGCTCGGCCTCGCCGCCCTTGACGACCTGTTTCGCGCTTTCGACGAGTTGCGCGATGTGCTCGACGGTTTCGACGCGGCGGAAATCGACGCCGCCAGCGCGCGCGTGGCGCAAGCCGCCGCCAAGGTCCGCGCGATCGGCGCATGGCGGGCGGACCCCGCTATCCTCGAAAGATTGAGCATGCTCGTTCCGCTGCTCGAATCGGCGCGCATGCGCACCAGTCTGTTGGCCGATCATGCCAGCCAGCGTCTGGCCCTGCTCGCGGCCCATGGCGCGAAATCCGCGCCGCTCGTCTACCGCCGCTAAATCTTCCTGTCCTGCTACCGTTTATTCGGGAATGCGCCCTTGGCGCATCCGCACCAGCCCGCACCCCCACCCGACCACCCACAGAGTGTATCCTGAATGGGCGGTCGGGTGGGGTGCGGGCTGGTGCGGCAACCGAAATGTGCTCTTCCGCGCATTTTTCAAACAGAGTCTAACCGCTGAAACGCGTGCTGTTGCCGTGCGCGCTTCATGCCGTATTTATATTTCTAAGCGCGCGTTAACCAAATATTGGCACAAGCCTTGCTCTAATGATCCTCATATCAATGGGGGTTGTTCATTTGTCGGCATTTGCAGACATGGCTGTATCGGGGGCTTCGGCCGGCAATCGCGTGACGAATGCGATCGCCATGGCGTCGCGCCGTACCGGCGTCGACTTTTCCTATCTGCTGGGACAGGCGAAGCTCGAAAGCAGCCTTAACCCCAGCGCACGCGCCACGACATCCTCCGCCACCGGCCTGTATCAGTTCGTGGACCAGAGCTGGCTCGCGGTCATCGACAAGCATGGCAGCGAATATGGCCTTGGCTGGGCCGCCGACGCGATCAGTCGGGGTCCCAATGGCCGCTATTATGTCGCCGACCCCGAATTGCGTCAGCAGATCCTCGACCTGCGCAAACATCCCGAGACCGCTTCGGTGATGGCGGCGCAGCACGCCGCCGACAATAAGGATTATCTCGAAGCGCGCCTTGGCCGCGAGGCGCAGCCGGTCGATCTGTATCTCGCCCATTTCCTGGGCGTGGGCGGCGCATCCAAATTCCTGTCGGCCAATGACCGCTCGCCAGGCGCGACCGCCGCCGCGACCTTCCCGGCGGCCGCCCGCGCCAACCGCTCGATCTTTTACGACCGCGCCGGGAACCCGCGCAGCTTCGCCGAGATTCGCGACCGTTTCGCCGCCAAGCTGCAAAAGGGCGTCGATTCGATCGGCGGCGGCGCGGTGCAATATGCCGATGCCTCGCTGCCCAATGGCGCGAAAACGGTGCAGCCCGCCGATTATGTCCGCATCGAAACCCAGCGGCTCGCCAGCGCCGCTGACGTTGCGCCGGTGCCCCAGCCGCACACCGCGCGGCTCGCCTATCTCATGCTCGCCACCCTCGGAAGGTAACGGCCCGATATGACGCCTGCCCAAGTCAAAGCGAAGATATGGATGAGCGCCGCCAAGGGTGCGGTGCTGCCGATCGCGACGCTCATGGTCGTGCTGTTCATGATGGTGCCGGTGCCCGCGATCATGCTGGATATCGGCTTCATCACCAACATCATGATCTCGCTCGCTGTGCTGATGGTCGCGCTGAACGCCGCCAAGCCGCTCGATTTTTCCAGTTTTCCGACAGTATTGCTGTTCGCGACGCTGCTGCGCCTTGCGCTCAACGTCGCCTCTACCCGCGTCGTGCTGGTGTCGGGGCATGAAGGCTCCGACGCCGCCGGGCATGTGATCGAGGCGTTCGGCCATTTCCTGATCGGCGGCGATTATGTCGTCGGCATTTTCGTGTTCGCGATCCTGATGATTATCAATCTGGTCGTCATCACCAAGGGCGCGGGCCGCGTGTCCGAAGTCAGCGCGCGCTTCACCCTCGACGCCTTGCCGGGCAAGCAGATGGCGATCGACGCCGATCTGAACGCCGGCCTGATGACCCCGGAGGAAGCCAAGCAGCGCCGGCAGGAAGTCGCGACCGAAGCGGATTTCTATGGTTCGATGGACGGCGCCAGCAAGTTCGTGAAGGGCGACGCGGTCGCGGGCATCCTGATCCTGGCGATCAACATATTGGGCGGCATCATCCTGGGCGTGGTCAGCCACGGCCTGTCGATGGGCGAAGCGGCGCAAACCTATATATTGCTCGCGATCGGCGATGGCCTCGTCGCGCAGATTCCGGCGCTTTTGCTGTCGATCGCCGCCGCCTCCATCGTCACCCGCGTCAAGAGCGAACAGGATTTGTCGGGGCAGGTGGCGGGCCAGTTCGGCTCCAGCCGCGCCTGGATTCCCGTCGCCGCGATCATGGGATGTCTGGGCGTGCTGCCGGGCATGCCGCACATGATTATCCTGCCCGCCGCCGCTTTTGCCGGTTTCATCGCCTGGCAGTTGCGTAAATCGGCCAAGGCCAAGGCGAACGCACCCGCACCGGCGCCGCCCGCTGAAAATCCGGCGCTGATCGAATGGAATGATGTGTCGGACGGCGCGATCTTGGGGCTTGAGATCGGCTATGGTCTCATCGCTCTGGTCGATGAACGCAAGGGCGCGCCGCTGATGGCGCGCATCACCGGCATCCGTCGCCAATTGTCGAAGGAGCTGGGCTTCGTCGTGCCGATGGTGCGGGTGAAGGACAATCTCGCGCTCGAACCCAATCAATATCGCATCACCATCGCTGGTGTCGTCGTCGGCGAGGATGAGATCTGGCCCGAAGATCTGCTCGCGCTCGACAGCGGCGCGCTGGACGGCACGGTCTCCGGCCGCGCCGCCAAGGACCCGACCTTCGGCCTCGACGCCGTGTGGATTTCGCAGGCCAAGCGCAGCGAAGCGGTGATCGCGGGCTATACCGTGGTCGATCCGCCGACGGTGGTCGCGACCCATCTCAACCAGCTGATCGCGATGAACGCGGCCGAAATGTTCGGCCTTGATGAAACGCGCAAGCTGCTCGACAATCTCAAGGACGCCGCGCCGCAACTGGTCGAGGGGCTGACGCCCGCGATCCTCAGCCTCGCGCAGATCAGCGCGCTGTGCCGCGCCTTGCTGGCGGAGGGGATCGCGCTCAAGGATTTCCGCCGCATCTGCGAGGCGATGGTCGATGCCGCACGGCCCGACATGAACATGGATCAGCTGGTCGAAGCGGTGCGCCAGCGGATCGGCGCGCTCATCATTCAGGGCCTCGTGCCGGTGAAGATGCCGCTGCCGGTCATCACGCTCGACGGCGATCTCGAAGCGCTGCTGGCGCAGGCGATGCGGGTTGCGGGCGATGCCAAACATCCGATCGAACCGGCGCTCGCCAACCGCATCATCGAAGCTGTCATCACGGCGGCGCGGCCGATATTGGGGCAGGCGCGCAATTTCGCCATCGTCACCTCGCCGCTCGCGCGCCGCGCGCTGGCTCGCCTATTCAAGCCGCATCTGCCCGAAACGCCGGTGCTGTCCTTCCTTGAGATTCCCGATGGCAAGGGCGTCGAAGTGGTCGCCGTGGTCGGGGGGGAGCAGCGCCCCGCGCCGCGCCACGATCCGCTGCCGACCCGCGAACGCGTGGCCTGAAGAGGAGCCGCCTGATGTATTTGAACAAGATTTCGGCTGGCGCCCACACTTATGGCAAGCCGGGCGAGAATAGCCCGGAGCGGCTGGCGCGCCAATATATGCCGCTGGTCCGCAAGATCGCCTGGCATGTCCATGGCCGGGTTTCGAGCGCGATCGAGATCGAGGATTTGCTCCAGATCGGCATGGTCGCGCTGGTCGAGGCCGCCAACAGCTTCGAGGATCGGGGTCTGGGCTTCGCCGCCTATGCGCAGTTGCGCGTGCGCGGGGCGATGATTGACCATTTGCGCCGGCAGGCGACGCTCAGCCGTTCCGCCATGGCGCAGCGCAAGCAGCTGGCGTCCGCGCGCAACGGGCTGGAGCAGAAACTCGGACGTCTGCCCACCGAAGCGGAAATGTCCGCCGCCATGGGGCTGGAACCGGCCGACTATCGCGAAATGGCCGATGGCGCCGAGATGGTCCAGCACACGAGCATGGACGAGGTCTATTCCGACCAGTCGATGTGGTTCGCCGATGTCGAAGACCGCGCCGACGACATCATGGAACGCGAGTCGCTCAAGAAAGCGCTTGCCGCCTGTATCGGCGAATTGCCGCAACGCGAGGCGCTGGTGTTGCAACTCTATTTCGTGGAGGAACTGAACCTCGACGAGATCGGCCGGACGCTGGATATCGGCGCGGCGCGGGTGTGCCAGATCAAGAAGGCGGCGCTCGACAAGCTGCGCGAGAAACTGCGCGACTGGGATTGAGCGCTTCGCCGTTCCCGGTACGGATTTGCCGCCGTGCAAAAATAAGTGCGCCGCTGCCCTTCATCCCGCGCGGGTGAAGGCCATATTGTTGCCGGGTTAGCGAGCGGGATGGCAGCAGATGAGCATCAGGATCGGCATTAGCGGCGGATTGACGGCGCCGCATTCCCCGGACGCCTACTGGAAATGGGTTGATCTGTGCGAAGAGGCGGGCATCGACAGCATCTGGCATTCGGACCAGCTTTTGGGACCGGGCGTTGAGCCGATCGCGATGCTGGCCGCACTCGCGGCGCGGACGCAGCGGCTGCGCTTTGGCACCAACGCCCTCGTCGTGCCCTATCGCGACCCGATCGTCGTCGCCAAGCAGTTCGCGACCATCGACTTCATCGCGCCCGGCCGCCTCTTGCCGGTGTTTGGCGTCGGCACGGGGTTCGATCCCTATTGGGCCGCGACCGGCATGCCGCCGAGCGCGCGCGGCCAGCGCGCGAATGAAGCGATTGCCCTGATCCGCGCGCTGCTGGAACAGGCGCAGGTGTCGTTTTCAGGCGCGCATTTCCGGTATGAAGGCGCAGGGGTCTCTCCCCGACCGGCCAAGGCATTGCCCCTGTGGATCGGCGGCGATTCCGCTGCCGCGATCAAGCGAAGCGCGGCCATGGGCGACGGCTGGCTCGGCGGCTTCACCACGCCCGCGCAAGCCGGGGAGATCGTTAGCCGGATCAAGGCGGCGTTGCCGGAAACGGGGCGCAGCATCGACGCGGATCATTATGGCGTAACGGTGCCGGTGCGCATCGGCGGGGAGCAGGACCCTGCGCTCATCGCGTCGTTGCGCGCGCGTCTGAAAATTCCAGAGCAGGTTCCGGATGGGGATTTGTTCGCTACCGGGAATGCCGAGCAGGTCGCCGCCCTGTTTCGCCGGTTTGTCGCCGCGGGCATTTCTAAATTCGTCGCTTTGCCGATTGCAAGTGGTCCCGACGATCTGCTGGAGCAGACGCGCCTGCTGGCCAGCGAGATATTGCCTGCGGTCGAGGACCCGCTAACGGCGTAATATCGGCCTTGGCCTAACCATCATTGGCGGGGGTGGTGGCGCCCCTGACCCGTGCGAATATGCGGCGGGCCAGGGTCCAGCGGTGCCGCAGCGGACGATAGCCCTGCGTCCGCCACCATGGATCGGCGACCTGGAACAGTCCGCTCCGTTCCGCCCAATTGCCCAGATCCTTGCGCGCCGTCACCGCCGCCAGCACGGGCGCGGCGAACAGCCCGGCCACGACCGGCATGATCCAGCCGACCGAGTCCGCGCGGATCGCCAGCAGCAACAGGCCCGCGCCCAGCAGCAGATGCCATTTGAACAGCCATATCGCGCTGGTGATCGCCATGCCGTCGCGGTCGCGGGTCTGGCCATTCCAGCTACTCTTGCGGCCCATCAATATGCCAAAGAGATTGATCGTCTGCGTCAACATCGCGACCGGGGCCATCAAGATGGACAGGATGACATCGACGATCACCCCCCGCGTCATCCGCGCCGCGCCGCCAAAGCCGATCCGGCGCGCCGGATCGGTGACAGCCCAGACCATCGCGAAGATTTTGGGACCGAAGAGCAGGATCGCGGTCAATCCCAGCAGTCCGCCCGAAGGCAGCACGGCAGCGGCCGGCCACATGCCGGCGACCGCGCCGCCCAGAACCACCAGCATCAGCGCCAGCCAGAGCGGCGAGGTGCAATAGGCGGACGCCCCCACCAGCAACTGGAACCGGCTGACCGGATGCAGCCCGGCGATCTTGCCGATGAGCGGAACATGCTGAATATTCCCCTGACACCAGCGGCGGTCGCGGGTGAACAGGTCGGGCATGGCGGGCGGAAATTCCTCGAAACTGTCGTCCGCGCTGACCATATGTACGTCCCAACCGCGCCGCCGCAGCAGCGCCGCCTCCAGCATGTCGTGGCTCATGATATGGCCGCCGAACGGCGCGCGGCCCGGCAGTTCGGGCAGGCCGCAGCTCTCGGCGAAGGCACGGACGCGCACGATCGCATTATGGCCCCAGAACATGCCTTCGCTGCCCGCCCACCAGATCATCCCGGCGGCGGAGGTGGGGCCATAGAGGCGGCTCGCAAATTGCTGCCAGCGGGCGAACAGCGTGGCCGCGCCCATGACGGTGGGTACGGTCTGGATCAGGCCGACATGCGGATGCCGCTCCATATCGACGGCGAGGCGGGCCATCGTCTGCCCGCTCATCACGCTGTCGGCATCCAGCACGATCATATGATCGTAACCGCCGCCGAAGCGCTGCACCCATTCGGCAATGTTGCCGGGCTTGCGCCCGACATTCAGCGCGCGGCGGCGATAATAGACAGGACGGGCGAAAGAGGACCGCATTTCCTCATAGGCCTTGCGCTCGACCTCGCCATTGACGGGATTGGAATCGGACAGGATGAAAAATTCGAACCGCTCGCCGCCCATCACCTGCGTCAGCGATCGCTCCATGATCGACAGGCGGCCGAGTACGCCCAGAAAATCCTCGTTGCAGACCGGCAACAGGATCGCCGTCCTGCCGCCAAGCGGCGTCGTGGCGCGAGGGGTATAGGGGCGCACGCCACGGCCCTTGCCGATGGTGAGCAGCAGAAAGCCGATCAGGCTGGTGGCGAAGCCGAAGGCGATCCACGCGAAGAGCGGGATAAACAAAGCGAGATAAATGCCCTCCCACACAGAAATGCCGTCGAGGCCGATCGAGCGGCGCATCTCATGCGCGGCCATGGAAGCGGGCAGCAGGGCGAGCAGCACGACCAGCATCCGCCGCGCCCACAGGTCGATATTGACCGGGCGGGCGGGAGCGGAGGGGGGCAAGGCCGAAAAATCCTGCACCGGCATCGCGATCGGCGTTTCGGCGGGCACGGCTTCGAACGCGCCGGAAAGGGCGCCATCACCTGTCGCGATATGGGGCGGGCTATAGCCCTCAACTGCCGTCATTATCGCTCCGTTCGTGACTGACCCGTAACCGGAACCCGGCGATCCCGGCAGATGTTCCCCGCTACGCCCGACTTAGGCGCCCAGCGGATAATGCACATATTCGCTGAACGGAGCCTGTCCATTGCGCAGTTGCAGCCGGATATCGGTCGTCCCGCCCCCCCGTGACCGGCGCAGGTCCAGCACGACGCGATAGAAGCCGGGCTGGCCCAATATCGGATAGCCCGCGCGTTTGACGAGCGCGCCGCCCGCAACATCGGTCCAGATGTCGGGCTTTGCGCCAACCGGCACCCCGGAAAAATCGACCACCAGCCGCTCGATGCCCTGCGCGTCGGCGGCGGCGCGGCGGACGGCATCGATCGTCGCCACCATCGGTCCGGGCGAAGCGGTGGCCGACGACCAGTCGAGCCGATAGCGGGCGTCGATCCGCGTTCTGGCGCGCGGCGGGACGGCGGGCGTCCAGTAGGCCGCGACATTGTCGGTATATTCGCTGTCGGTGGAAAACTCGTACAGGCGGACCTGACCGCCGCCCGAGGGCGCTGTCGGCGTCGCCCAGAGCGAGGGGCGGCGATCGTAAAATACCCCGTCATCCTGATAATGATCGAAATCGCGATCGCGCTGGAGCAGGCCGAAGCCGGGGATGGATGGCTCGACGAAGATGCTCGCGCGGGGAGCCGTGGGATTGACCAGGGGGCGCGCATGCGCGGTGCCGTCCGTCGAGCGGATCGCCAGCATGTCGGAATCATGGACCTCGGGTCGCCAGTCGGACACGCCCTGCGCGCGATTGCCCTGATCGTACCAAAACATGCTGGTCATCGGCATCAGGCCGAGTTCCTCGATCGCGCGGCGGGGGAAAAGCGCGGCGGTCACATCCTGCCGCACCCCGTCCGGCGCGAGGCTGTTGACGAAGCGGAACGCACCCGTAATCGATGCGCCGTCGAGCAGGGCATGGACGGTGACGCTGCTGCGCCCCGTTCGCTCCAGCCAGAAATGGGTGAAGCGGGGAAATTCCTCCTTGCCCGGCAGGCTGGTGTTGATCGCGATCCCGCGCGCGGACAGGCCGAACTGCTTCTGCGCGCCCGCCGCGCGGAAATAGCTTGCGCCAAGGAAGGCCAGCCAGTCGGCGTCGCGCGCCGCGTTCATGATGCGGAACCCTGCAAAGCCCGCATCGGGACCGAGCGCCGCCACCGCATTGCCGCCGGGCGTTTCGAACATGGCCGGATCGTAGCGCAGCGGCGTCGCGCGGCCTCCGGCCACCAGCGCGATCGTCACCGGCTGCGGCGCGTTGGCGCTCAGCGGAAACAGCCGGATGCCGGTGTCGCCGGGCAGATCGCCCCAGATCGTGCGTGCCTCGCGGAAACGGGCCTGGTTGATCGCATCATAATCCACATTGGCCGCGCGCGGATGTGGCGGCACATCCACGAACGGCGTTCGCGACAGACGTTGCGCGCGCGCGACCAGCCTGTCCCATGAAAAAGGTTCGGGCCGGGTCTGCGCCGAAAGATGGGCGGGCAGGATCAGCGCCGCGCCCGTGGCGGCGATCATGGCGCGTCGGTCGATCAGGGTCATGCCCTCATCATGGGTGTTCGCGCCCGCTTTGCAAGCCATCGGGGCGGGGAAGAGTGTGTTTCTTAAGCCGCACCGGCCCTCACCCCCACCCGGCCTCCCAGACATGGTATCCTGATGGGAGGCCGGGTGGGGGTGAGGGCCGGTGCGGATGCGCCAAAGGCGCATTTCGAACATCTTTAACGCGATGAAGCCTCCGTCCGGGGGGACGGAGGCTTCCGATTTGACCGTTCGATCGAAGATGTCGCACCCGGCCCGGTGGGGACTGTTGGTGGACCGGGGGCGACGTGACGGGCTGGCGGTGGTCAAATCCTCAGCCCGTCAATTCAGGTCGGCGGATTAGCCGATCAGCTTGAGCACGCCCTGCTGGCTCTGGTTCGCCTGGGCGAGCATCGCGGTGGATGCCTGGCTCAGGATCTGCTGCTTGGCGAGCGCCGTCGTTTCGGCCGAGAAGTCGGCGTCCTCGATGCGGCTGCGGGCGTCGGTCAGGTTGGTGACGTTCGTGGTCAGGTTGTTGACCGTCGATTCCAGGCGGTTCTGCGAGGCGCCGAGCTTGGCCTGCGCCGTCGAGACTGCCGACAGGGCCGTATCATACAGAGCGAGCGTGCTGGTGGTCGCCGACGCGGCGCTGACGGTCGCGGTGGAGGCGCCGACGACGGCCGAGAGGTCCACGCCGCCGAGCGACAGGCTGACCGTATCGTTTGCGGTCGCGCCGGCCTGGATCGTGACGGTGGCGGCCGATGCGGGGAACAGCGAGATGCCGTTGAACTTGGAGTTCGTCATCGTGGTGCTGATCTGCGTCGACAGCTGGTCGAGTTCCGACGTGATGTTCGACTTGGCGTTGGTGTCGTTGGTGCCGTTCAGCGCCTGGACGGTCAGTTCCCGCATGCGCTGGAGCATGTTGGACACTTCGTTCAGCGAACCTTCCGCCGTCTGCGCCAGGCTGATGCCGTCATTGGCGTTGCGGATGCCCTGGGTCATGCCCTTGATCGAGGCGGTCATGGTGGAGGCGATGGCGAGGCCGGCGGCGTCGTCCTTCGCGCTGTTGATGCGCTTGCCGGTCGACAGGCGTTCCATTGCGGTTTGCAGCGACTTCGAAGCCATCGAGGAAGCGTTGGCCGAGCGCAGCGCTGCAGTGTTCGTTCCGATAACAGTCATGGGTTTCCCTTTCCATTCAATATCAGGTCGCTGCCACGCGGCGCTTGCGGCCTCAGGGGGGATAACGACAGGCTGGCGGAGGGCTTTAGGGAGAAATCGCATTTTATGTTCCCGCCCCGGCAAAAGGGCGGTTCTACGCGCGCGCGTAGAACAGGAGCATGCCCTGCTTGCCGCCGGGCGGAAAAAAATTGCCGCTGACCGGCAATGGAAAACGCGCTGTTAACCATATGATAACCACGAGACGGCAGATTGACCCTTATCGAAGGGGGCTGGAACGTGCGGGGGCACTCACCGGCCAGATCATTTGGGGACTGCCATGTCATCTGTTGACGTGAGCCGTGGGGTCTGCGCGCTCGTTCCGGGCTTGCAGCACTGGCTCGAAAATGTCTTTTTCGCGGTACGCTCAGTCGATGCCGCCGCCCCGCGTGAGCGGGATGACCGGCGTATCCTGCTGGCGACCGAAATCGGTCACGCCACCCATCGCGACATCTTGATCCACATCGTCGAGGGCGCGCCCTCCTTCGTGCCCGCCGCGAACGGCCTGCCGGCCCGCATCGCCTTTGCGCTGGAGGATATGGGCTTCGCCTTCGCGCTGATCGCCGAACTGGCCCGCTCCACCGGCGTTCCGGCAGTGGGCGACAGCGCCAGTGCGCGGCTGATGACGCTGGCCAGCCGGCTCGCGCGCAGCGACGCCACTGTCTTGATCCAGGGCGACACCGGCACCGGCAAGGAAGGCATGGCGCGCTTTCTCCACGCGCAGTCGGGCCGCACCAGCGGCGACTTCATCGCGGTCAATTGCGCGGCGCTCCCGGAAACGATGATGGAAGCGATGCTGTTCGGCCATCGCAAGGGCAGCTTCACCGGCGCGGCCGCCGCATCGGAAGGGTTGTTCCTCGCGGCGGATGGCGGCACGCTGTTCCTCGACGAAATCGCCGAGCTGCCGCTCGCGCTTCAGGCCAAGCTGCTGCGCGCGCTTCAGGAAGGCGAAGTGCTGCCCGTCGGCGCGAGCCATCCGGTTCCGGTCAACGTCCGCGTCATCGCCGCCTGCAACCGCAACCTGTCGGATGAATGCGCGGCAGGCCGGTTCCGCGAAGATCTTTACTGGCGTCTCAACGTCATGCCGCTGGAAATGCGGCCGCTGACGGAGCGTCCGGGCGACATCAGCGCGATCGCTGCCGCGATCCTGCTGCGTCACCATGACAATGCGAAAGGCCCCTTCATCTGGCCGACCGCCGCCGCAATCGCCAAGCTGATGGATCACGCCTGGCCGGGCAACGCCCGCGAGCTGGGCAATGTGCTCCAGCGCGCGCTGGTGCTGCGCGACGGCGACCGGATCGATGCGGACGACCTGCACATCAGCGCCAAGCCGCGCCTTGCGATGGTTTCGCCCGCCCCGGCCGCGCCCGAACCCGTCCGGTTGCGCGACGTGGCCCATCATTCCAAGCTCGACGCCATCCGCCTCGCCCTGCGCGAGACCGACGGCCATCGCGCCGCCGCCGCGCGCAAGCTGGGCATTTCGGAACGCACGCTGCGCTATCGGCTCGCCGA
Organism: Sphingobium sp. FG11; assembly: GCF_057809915.1. Taxonomy (NCBI): domain Bacteria; kingdom Pseudomonadati; phylum Pseudomonadota; class Alphaproteobacteria; order Sphingomonadales; family Sphingobiaceae; genus Sphingobium; species Sphingobium sp. FG11. The sequence continues at coordinate 154,331 of NZ_JBMDKW010000004.1, read as the reverse complement.
AATGCGCGAGCTGGCTGCGGCCTGAGGGGAGATAGGACATGAGTGGCATTTCCCCGACCGACAGCGTGATGGCGATCCGCAACGCCATCCTGCAAAAAAACGCGGCATTGCGCGATGTCGCCTCGACCGGCGGCGCGTCCGGCCCGGCAGGCGTCAGCGGCGGCACCCAGCCCGGTGGCTTCACCCAGGCGCTCAATTCGGCGCTGCAATCGGTCAACGGCCTCCAGAATCAGGCAGGCGAAGCCGCCGCCTCGTTCGAGCGGGGCGAAACCACGGATATCGCCGCGGTGATGCTGGCCAAGCAGCAGGCGTCGGTCAGCTTCGAAGCGACCCTTCAGGTCCGCAACAAACTCCTGTCCGCCTATAAGGACATTATGAGCATGCCGGTATAATCGATGAGCGAGAACGCACTCACCCTGGATGGCGGTTCGACCGCCTCGACCGGCCTCCCGGCCATGTCCTCACCCTCCTTTGGCGGTCCCAAGGGGTTCGACGCGGTCAAGGCGCGCTTCACGGGTCTGCTCCGGCAGCCCGCCGTCGCGAAAAGCCTGCCGCTGCTCGGCCTTTTAGGGGTCGTGGCGCTCGCCGGGCTTGCCTGGCTGGCGCTGCGCGAACCGCCGCAGCGCGACCTGTTCCGGGGCCTGCCCGACAGCGACAAGTCGGCGGTGGCGCAGGTGCTGGACCAGAATGGCATCGCCTATGATTTCAGCAGCGCGGGCGGCATGACCGTTTCCGACAGCGATTATTTCAAGGCGAAGATGATGCTCGCCGCGCAGGGCCTGCCCAAGAGCGCGCCCGACGGCAACAGCATGATCGACAGCCTGCCGATGGGCGCCTCGCGCGCGGTGGAGGGCGAAAAGCTGCGCTCCGCCCGCGAGATGGACCTCGCCCGCACGATCGAGGCGATCGACAGCGTCGAGACCGCGAAGGTCCACCTCGCCGTCGAACCGCCGAGCGTGTTCCTGCGCGATCGGTCCAAACCGTCCGCCTCGGTGATGCTGCGGCTTGCCAGTGGCCGGACACTGACTGATGCGCAGGTGAGCGCCGTCGTCCATCTCGTCGCGTCGTCGGTGCCCGAACTCAATCCCGACGATATTTCGGTGGTCGACCAGAATGGCCGGCTGCTCAGCCATAATGACGGTAACGCTGCCGACGACCGCCAGCTCGCGATCCAGACGCGGATCGAGGATCGTTATCGCCAGTCGGTCGTCGCGCTGCTGACGCCGATCCTTGGCACGGAGAAATTTTCCGCCGAGGTCCACGCCGAGCTGAGTTTCGCCGAGCGCCAGGCGACGCGCGAAACCTATCCGCAGGATGAGGCGCGGCTGCGCACCGAACAGGGCACATGGGCGTCCGACGAGCGCGGCCAGAAGGGCGGCGAAGCCTCCGGCGTTCCCGGCGCGCTCAGCAATCAGGCGCCGGTCAACCCGACCGTCAGCCAGACCAACCCCAATGGGCAGGCGGTGAGCCAGGGCCAGACCGCCGCGGACGGCGCGACGCCCGGCACCCCGCCCAACCCGCTGATGAAAACGCAGGAGACGTTCAACCGCAGCTTCGAGCTGGGCCGTGAAGTCTCCGTCACCAAGGATGCGGTCGGCACCGTCCGTCGCCTGTCGGTCGCGGTCGCTCTCGATAGCGGCGCGGACGGCAAGCCGCGCAGCCCGCAGGAAATCGCTGCATTGGAAGCGCTGGTGAAGGGCGCGGTCGGCTTCGACCAGAGCCGGGGCGACGTGGTGGCCCTGTCCTCGCGCGGCTTCGCCAAGGCCGTGGAGGTGAAGGCGCCCTGGTATGAAGCCGATTGGGTGTCGCCGCTGGCGCGCAACGGATCGGCGCTGATCGTCGCGCTGCTGCTGATCTTCGGCATCGGCCGCCCGCTGCTCAAGCGCCGCGCCGCCGCGCAGGAGGCACAGGTCGCCGACGTTGCGGTGCAGGGGCAGAAGATCGGCCGCGAAATCTCCGGCGAACTGCACAAGCAGGTGACGCAGAACCCTGATCCGGCCCGACCGGTCACGCTCGACATGATCTCCAGCACGTATGATTATGCCCAGCGCGCCGACCTGATCCGTAACTTCGTCAAGCAGGACCCCGATCGCGCCGCGCTCGTCGTCCGGGACCTCCTGAAGGAGGGAAAGAAGGAAAATGCCTGAGATCGTTCCCGGCCGACCCGAAGCGCTGAAAGGCAGCGCCGCCGCCGCCGTCCTGCTGATGCTGTTCCATGAGGATGAGGCCGCGCAAATCCTGTCGCGTCTGGAACCGGAGGAAGTGCGCCAGCTTGGCTATGCCATGTACGATGTCGCCGATGTCGATCCCGAAGAGGTGAATGAGGCGCTCGACCATTTCGTGACCAAGGCGAAGAAGCGCACGACCATCGGCTATGGCGCGACCCGGCACATTCGCGGCGCGATGACCAAGGCGCTGGGCGAGGAGCGGGCGGAGACGATCCTGGCGCGCATCACCCCGCCGACGCGCTCGACCCAGCTCGAAATGCTCAAATGGATGGACGCCAAGGAGATCGCGGCGCTCATTGAAATGGAGCATCCGCAGATCATGGCGATCGTGCTCGCCCATCTGGAAGCGCCGGTCGCGGCCGATGTGCTGCAATTGCTGCCGGCCGAATATCAGGAAGAGATCGTCTATCGCATCGCCACGCTCGGCCCGGTGTCGAACGAGGCGCTGGACGATCTGGAGCAGTTGCTGCTGCGCGGCCCGGTCAAGAAACAGGGCGCGGCGTCGCAGCGCGGCGGCACGATCGAGGCGGCGGCGATCATGAACAATGTCCGCAAGGATAATGAGCAGCGGATCATGAAGGCGGTGGCCAAGCGCGACAAGATGATCGCGCAGACCATCGAGGAAGAGATGTTCGTGTTCGATAACCTGATCGACATGGATGACAAGAATCTGGGCACGTTGATGCGCACGGTCGACAGCGCGGTGCTGGTCGTCGCGCTCAAGGGCGTCAACGACATGCTCAAGGCCAAGATTTTCAGCTGCATGTCCGCCCGCGCGGCGCAGGCGATCGCCGACGAGATCGAGGAGCGTGGACCGATCCGCTTGGCCGAGGTCATGGATTCGCAAAAGCTGATTATCGCGACCGCCCGCCGCATGGCCGACGCTGGCACCATCATGCTCGGGGGCAAGGGGAATGACTTTGTCTAGGGTCTGGAACGCCGCGAGCCTGCCCGCATTCGACAGCGTTTCGGTCATTGGAGCGGGTCAGGGTGTAGGGAACGGTTTCCGCAGCCTGTATACCGCGCCCCCGGGCGCTCAGACGGCGGCGATGCGGGGGCTGGGCCTGCATGAGGCCGAACCCGCGCAGGACCCGATCGAACAGGCGCAGGTCGAAGCCTTCACCATGGGTTTCGACGAAGGCTGTCGCGTGACGCAGGAAGCGGCGACCGCCGACGATATGGCGCGCGCGCAACTGGCCGATGCGCTGGCGATGCTCGCGCCCGCGCCGAGCGGCATGTTGTCCACCATGTTGTCGGCCACAGTCGTGCGGCTGGTCGAACAGATCGTCGGCGAGGTCGAGATCGACATCGAGCGGCTGGTGCAGCGATGCGACACCGTGTCCGCCTTTATCGAGGATAGCGAAGGGAAGGGGGCCTTGCACCTCCACCCGGACGACATCGTCTTGCTGGAGGGCGAGGATATCGCCGTGAAACTGGTGCCCGACGCCGCCATGCGCCGGGGCTGCGTGCGGCTCGAAACCGGCGATGGCTGGGTGGAGGACGGTCCCGATGTCCGCCTTGCCAGGTTACGCGCCCTGCTCGACGAGATGGAGGGCAAGCCATGATCCGCGCGGCGCTTGCGCAGGCCGAAAGCCTGTTCGATCATCTTCAGGTTCAGAACCGTCAGCCCCGCCATGTCGGGCGTCTGGTCAGCCATGATGCGGGCATGCTGGAAGTCACCGGCTTTCGCCGCCCGATCGGTGCGGGCGCGCGCGTGATCGCCAGCGACGGCACGGTGGCGCGGGCCGAAGTAGCGGGCTTTCGCGGCGGGCGCACGATTCTGGTGCCGCTCGACAGCGACGCGCCGCTCGAAAATGGCGCGCGGGTCGAACCCGACAGTCAGGCGAACATGGTGCAGGTCGGCGACGGCCTGATCGGCCGGGTCATCGACGCGATGGGCCAGCCGCTCGACCGCAAGGGACCCATCATCGCGGGCGGAAGCTGGCCGCTCAACGGCGTTCGGGGCAATGTGCTGGACCGGGGCCGCGTGACCGAGCCGTTCGATCTGGGGGTACGTGCCGTCAATGCGCTGCTCACCGCCGGGCGCGGTCAGCGCATCGCCATCATCGCTGGTTCGGGCGTCGGCAAATCGGTGCTGATGGGCCAGATGATCGCCGGGGCGGAAGCCGATATCGTCGTCGCGGGCCTGATCGGCGAGCGCGGGCGCGAGGTCAGCGACTTCCTGGAAACCAAGCTCAAGGGATCGATGCACAAATCGATCGTCGTCGCCGTGCCGGCCGATCATCCGCCGGTGCTGCGCCTGCGCGCCGCCGCGCGCGCGACCGCGATCGCCGAATATTTCCGCGCGCGGGGCAAGAAGGTCCTGCTGCTGCTCGACAGCCTGACGCGCTGCGCCCATGCGCAGCGCGAAATCGGGCTGGCTTTGGGTGAACCACCCGCGATGAAGGGCTATCCGCCTTCCGCCCTCGCGCTGATTCCGCGTCTCGTGGAGCGGGCCGGGGTGGACAGCCGCAGCGGCGGTTCGATCACCGCGCTCTATACTGTGCTCGCCGATGGCGACGATACCGACGATCCGATCGTGGACGCCGCCCGCGCGATCGTGGACGGGCATTTCGTGCTGTCGCGGCATCTGTCCGAACAGGCGATCTTTCCCGCGATCGATGTCGGCAAGTCCCTGTCGCGCGTGATGGCCGATGTTGTGAGTGACGAACATAAAGCCGCCGCCGCGTCCTATCGCCGCCTGTGGGCCGCTTATGAGGAAAATCGCGATCTCATCCTGATGGGCGCCTATCGCCCCGGCAATGATCCGGTGATCGATGAAGCGGTGCAACGGCGGCAGGAGATTCTCGATTTCATCCGCCAGGATCAGAAAAGCCGCATCGACCTGGCCACCAGCGCCGACGCTCTCATCGCCGAGTTCGGCGCGTGAAGGGCCTGCTCGGGCGGCGGCAGCGCGTCTTGCGCGTGCGCCATGTGCAACATGCGATGGCGACGGCGGAAACGGCGCGCGCGCGCGACGAGGCCGACGGCATCGCGCGAAACAGCGAACGTCTGGCGCGGGTGCGCAGCGACCTGTTCGGCACGCGGGGCGCGGCGACGGGCGCATCCTTCGCCGCGATGCAGGAACTGGCCAGCCGTCTCGAACAGGCGGGACGCCAGCTCGACGGCGCGCTCTATGACGCCCGGCGAAAGGTCGAGGCCAGGGAAGCGATCGGTCTCGCCACCAATCGCGAAAAGGAAATCGCCGTGCGCCTGAAGGATCGCGCCCATGCGGCGCTGGAAGAATGGCGCGAAAACCGGCTGGCCGCGCTGCCGCGCTATCGCCGGATGCAGCGGACGGGGGACGCCTGACGTGAATATGCTGACCAGCCTCAAGGCGCTGCTCTTTCCCGCTGCCCCAACCGCGACGAGCCTCACGGCGCTGCCTGCGGCGGATGCGGCGAATTTCGCGACCCTGTTGCGCGGGACGATGGCGGCCGTGGGCGTGCCGTCGCCGGATGCGGCGATCGACGCGGCTCCGGCTTTGCCGGTGATCGATAAAGCGAGCGGCGATGAGCCGGTTGCGACACCGAATTTCCTGAATGCGATACCAGCCGGATCGTCTGCGCGCCCTCATGTGGTCATTGATAATGTGGCTGCTCCCTTGCCGTCAGCCGTCCCCTCCGCGACCCATATTCTCGCTTCCCGGCCAGTGCAGTCGGCACCGGATAGCGCCCCCCCGGTCAGCGCCGGTCCGGAGGCGGTTTCGGCCGTGCCGCCGCAGATCGATGCGCAGCCCGCGCCTGTTGTGGCCGCGCCCGTCCCGTTGCCAAGCGGGGCCGCTATCGCCGTGCCGGTCCCACCCGCAGCCGAGGAGGCCGCGCCCGCGCCCGTGGAAAATATACGCGCCAGGTCGGCGGCTCGAGTCTCGTCCGACATTGGTGCGGTGGATAAGGGCCCGCGCGTAACAGCCGCGCATGCTCCGCGTATCGCGGAGGCAGTGGAAGCCTCCGACGAGACGGATCGCGAGCCAACTGAACAGCTGTCGGTGCTTGCTGGCTCCGATGCGCCTCGCCAGCCGACCCCTCCTTTTGCGTCAACGCCTGTCACCGCATCAGCCGCTTCGGTCCATGCGGAAGCGCGATCCGAAGCATCGTCCGGCAGCACTGTGTCGATCACGGACAAGGCCAGGGGGGTGAACACGCTACCAACACGGCCGCACCTCGCGACCGCCCCGACCCGGCACGAAAGTCACCCTGCGGGCATCGCTCAGGAAGGCGACTTTGCGCCGGTCAACGTGGCGATGCCCGATGAGACATCTCCCCGCGCCGCTATGGTGACGGCATCGCCTCCTTCCCCGGCTGCTGCGGCTGTCCCCGCGCCGCCTGCGCCCGCAGACGAGGCTCGCGTCGAGATCTCAATTCCGGTCACGACGGACAAGGTTGCGATGAGCCTGAGCGAGCCGTCACCGGCGGTCGAAGGATTGCCGTTGCCGTCCGCGATCGTTTCGCTGCCCGAGCCTGCGAATGACGCGCCTGCCGGAAGCGCCGTCGCCCCGACGCCCGCCATGCCCGTATCAGCGGGCGTCCCGGTGACGACTCCGCTTGCAACACAACCCTCTCAGGTCGGGCGAAGCGTCGTTGCTGGCGAGGCTCCATCCTCCGCCGACATGGATGCATCCGGTCCCGTCGCGTCGTCTGCGCCCGATGCCATTGTGCAGACCGATGCGCCGCCAGCGCATGCACCAACCGCCCCCATGCGCGCCGAACTACGAGCCACTATAACGCCGGAAATCGGTGATATGGACCCGGCGATCCCTTCACCTCTTCCGATGCATCCGGCTGCGGCGGCTCTCGATAGTCCGTCCATCTCCCCCTTGCCGAAGGGCGATGCGGCCAAGCCATCGGTGCGGCTCGACAATGCCGGGGTCCCGATCGCGCCCGCTACGGTCGAAATGAAAGCAGCGTCCCCGGATGCGAAGCTACCCCTCGCCGCGCCTACTGAAATTGCCAAGCCGGTTAAATTTGAGGCGCTATCTCTTTTAACTTTGGTTCGCGACCAGTTCAGGGCGCGTGTGGGTGGCGAGAAGGACGATCGGGGCAAGATTGCGCCGAAACCTGTTGCCAGCACCGCCGCAATCATCGCGCCCGACACTCCGCTTGCGCCAGTCATTCAGGCCGCGCCGCCCACGCCGACAGTGATGACGCCGTTGCAGGCCGCGCCGCCCGTGGTCGACCTGTCCGCCAGCATCGGCGCGCAGCTCGTCGATATGGGCGTATCGGGCCAATGGATCGACGGTCTCGCCCGCGATATTGCGGGACTTAGCGCCGATGGCGCGCAGGGCCGGTTCCAGATCAATACGGAACAGCTGGGCCAGGTGCAGGTCGATATCCGCCCCGGTATCGGCGGTGCCGCCGTCAGCCTGACCGTAGCGACGGAGGCTGCTGAAATGGCGTTGCGCAAGGATCGCGACCGGCTGGAAACGGGCACGGGGCTTTCGGCTGTTCGCATCACCGAATTGAAGATCGAGCGCGCGCCGGTGGTGGAACCGGCCGCCTCCGCCGACGCGCCGCGCAGGCAGGGCGATCAGCCAGCGACGCCCCAAACGGGCGGCGACTGGCAAACGGCGGGGCAGGGTATGGGCCAGTCGGCCGGGCAGGGGCGCTGGCAGGCGCGCGAAAATTTTGCGCCGCCCCATAAAATCGCGGCCGACATGGCCGTTCTTCAGCAGGCGGACGCACGCGAATCGGTTGCCGATGGCGTGCGCCGCGCAGCCGGCGGGCCGCGCTATGCGTGACGCCGGGGCCATCAGGGGACATGATTCATGAGCGACGACGCCAAGGCCAAAAAAAAGAAGGGCGGAGGCATCAAGACGATTCTCCTGATCGTCATCGCCATGCTGATCGGCGGCGCCGGTGCGGCAGGGGGGCTGTATGCCGCCGGTTTCTTTGGTCATAAGGAAGAAGGGCCAAAGCCCGATCCCAACCGCCCCGTGCTCGTTCTGACGGGCGAAAAGGCGGAGGATGTCGCCAAGGCGCATGGCGGCGGCGAAGGGCATGAGGGCGGCGGTGGCGTCGTGAGCGGTCACACGCCCGGCAAGGGCATTGATCTGCCCGCGCCCGACAATCCCGCCAATTATCAGGCCACCTATTTCCAGCTGGGGGCGCCATTCACCTCGAACATGTCGGATACCGACGCCTTCGCGCAGATTTCCATCGCCGTTTCGACCTATTATGACATGCGGGTTATCGATGCGATCAAGACGCATGAAATGGCGATCCGCAGTCAGGTGCTGATGATGCTGGCGCAGCAGCCCGAAGAGATGCTCGCAACCCCCGAGGGCAAGCGTAAACTTCAGGGCAGGATCAGGACGATCATCAACGATATCCTGAAACAAAAGACCGGCTATGGCGGCGTGGACAATGTCTATTTCACCAATTTCGTGATCCAGTGACGGGTGAGAGCGGCCATGGCAGGCTTCGCCGTCGCGCCTGCCAGCGTGGCCCTGAATGCTATCGTTAATCGATCTTTTACCAATTTCGTTATTTTATAGCCCTGTCTGAACGCCGGGAAATCCCCTGACGCGCAGGCAGGGGACTATCATGGACGACGTTCAGACCTACGCCTTTGGTCGTGGGGAACCGCAAGCGCCGGTGATGCTGTCGGGGATCGACCGGCTTGGCAACAAGCTGGGCCGCCGCATTCGCGCGATCGTCGAACCGATTTCCGGCGTCCGTCCGCATGTGACCAGCGAGGACGCGCAACTCGTCGAATTCGGCGCATGGGCGGCGCAGGTGCCGTCCGTCGCCAGCATCAGCATCTATCGCCTGCTGCCGCTCAAGGGGCAGGTTCTGCTGCGTCTCGACGCGTCGATGATCTCGACGCTGGTCGATTGTTTCTATGGCGGCATCGGCAATCGTCCGTTGCCCGCGCGCGGCGAGTTTACGCCGACCGAGGACCGGCTGATCGCTCGCCTGTCCGAAACCATCATCGCCCGCCTGATCGAATGCTGGGGCGAAGTGCTGGCGCTGGACCCCGCGCTGATCGCCCGCGAGGCCGGCGTCGGTTTCACCGCATCGGCGCAACCCGGCGACCAGATGGTGCTGCAACGCTTTTCCGTCACGCTGACCCGCGACCAGTCCTGGCCGATCGACATCGTCTTTCCGCTGTCCGCCCTGCGCGCGGTCGAGGGGCTGACCGGCACAAAATTGCCTACCGACGAGGACCGGGTCGATCCGGTCTGGCGCACCCGGATCGCGCGGCGGATGCGCGACATCCGCCTGCCCGCCCGCACCGTGCTGGCGCGGCCCAATCTCTCGCTGGCCGAATTGATGGCGCTCAAGACCGGCGACGTCATTCCCGTCACCATCGGCCGCAGCCTGCCGCTGATCGTCGGCGACCGCATCGTCGCCCATGGCACCATCGGCGAACAGGATGGCCGCGCCGCCTTCCAGATTGAAAAGCTTGCACAAGCACCGGACCAATAAGGGATCAGACCAATGAGCGATATGAGCGAAGCGCCGCAGATCGACGGCAAGGGCGAGGATGGGGCGAGCCGCATGGCCGGCAACCGGCAATTCCGGCTGCTCGCCGACATTCCGGTCCGCATGTCGGTGGAGGTGGGATCGACATCCCTGCGCCTCGCCGAAGTCATGGACCTGGCCGAAGGCAGCATTGTGGAACTGGATCGTCAGGCCGACGACCTGCTCGACATCATGGTCAACGGCGCGCTGATCGCCAAGGGCGAAGTCGTGACCGTCAACGGCCGCTACGGCATCCGCATCGTCGATATCGCCGCCACCGAAACCCGGCTCGCCGGCATCGAACGGCGCGGGTGAATCAGGACATGACCTGCGGCCCTGTCCTCGCCTTGGTTGCCGTTCTTCCTGACCGGAAAACCGGCTCCCACTTTTCCGGGAAGAACTGAATGTTCTGGTATTTCCTCAAACTCATCATCCTGCTGCCGATGATCGGCGGCATGGCGTTCGCCGCGCTGTGGCTGTGGCGGAAATATCAGCCCGGCATGATCGGCGCGGGGCAGGGCGACCGCATTCTCAAGATCGTCGAAGCCCTGCCCATGGGCACGTCGGGCAAGCTCGCGGTGGTGGATTTCGAGGGCAAGAAGATATTGCTGTCGATCACGCGCGGCCGGATCGAAAAGATCGCGGAAGGCGACCATCGTGCGCGCGGTTTCTGATCGTTCCAGCTCCGTGGCACGGCTTTTGAATATGGCAGGTAAGGGCGGTCGCTGGCTGTTCCCGGCGCTGGTCATGCTGATCGGCCTGGTCATCATCGCGCAGCCCGCCTTCGCGCAGGCCGCCCCGGCGCTGACTCCGCCCACCGCGCCGGTCGACAATGGCGGAGCGCTGACCCGCGCCATGGGCGCACTGTCGGGCAATGGCGCGCCGCTGTCGCTCAGCCTGCAAATTCTCGTCCTGATGAGCCTGCTGACGGTGTTGCCGTCGCTGATCCTCATGATGACCAGCTTCACCCGCATCATCATCGTCCTGTCGCTGTTGCGTCAGGCGCTCGGCCTGCAACAGACGCCGCCCAATCAGGTGCTGGTCGGCCTCACCCTGTTCCTCTCGCTGTTCGTGATGCGGCCGGCGATCGACCAGATCAACGGTCAGGCCTTCGATCCCTATGGCAAGGGCCAGATCAGCATCGAGGAAGCGGTCGGACGGTCGGGCAAGGTGCTGCACGGCTTCATGACCAAGCAGACGCGCGAAAGCGACCTCAAGCTGTTCGCCAACATGGCCAAGGCGCCCGCCTTCCGTTCGCCCGCCGATGTGCCTTTTTCGATCCTGTTGCCCGCTTTCGTCACCAGCGAACTCAAAACCGCGTTTCAGATCGGCTTCATGATATTTCTGCCGTTCCTCATCATCGATCTGGTTGTCGCCTCCACCCTGATGGCGCTCGGCATGATGATGTTGTCGCCGACGATCATCTCGATGCCGTTCAAGCTGCTGCTGTTCGTGCTGGTCGATGGCTGGGCGCTGACGATGGGGTCGCTCGCCGGCTCCTTCGCGACTTGAGTGGCACGACATGGAAAACGCCGATTTCTTCATGGGTCTCGCGCAGCAGGCGCTGTGGATCACCGCGCTCGCCGCCGCGCCCATCCTCATCCCCGCGCTGATCGCGGGCGTGCTGATCGGCATGGTGCAGGCCGCGACCTCGATCAACGAACAGACGCTGAGTTTCATCCCGAAGATCCTCGTCGTCGGCGGCATGCTCGTGTTGTTCGGCGGGTCGATCATGGTGCTGGTCGCCGATTTCACCCGCGAGATTTTCGAACGCATACCGGACCTGCTGCGATGAGCGCTGGCCGATGATCGCGCCGGGCTTTTCGGGCGTCGAGACGCAATTATGGATATTGCTGATCGCGATGATCCGGCCCGGCGCCGCCTTCCTCGCCGCGCCGATCTTCAGCGCGCCGGCGGTGCCGCTCCAGCTACGCCTGATCCTGAGCCTCGCGCTTGGCATGGCGGCGCTCAACAGCGTGACGTTTCAACTGCCGCAGGATGGCATCGCCAGTTTTCAGGGCGTGATGCTGGTCGCGGGCGAGGTGCTGGCCGGTCTCGCCATGGGGTTTGCGGTGCAGATCGGCTATGGCGCGGCCTTCGTCGCGGGCGAAGCGGTCGCCAACGCCATGGGGCTGGGGTTCGCCGCGATGGTCGATCCGCAATCGGGCACGGCGACGCAGGCGGTGGGGCAATTCCTGTCGATCCTCGCGACCTTCCTGTTTCTCGGCATGGACGGGCATCTGCTGCTCGTCAGCTTCGTCGTGCAAAGTTACCAGTCGATGCCGCCGGGCGGGTCGCTGATCGGCAATGACGCGGTGTGGCACCTTATCACCTTCGGCGGATCGCTGCTGGGGGCGGGGGTGACGATCGCGCTGCCGGTCGCCTTCGCGCTGGTGCTGGTGCAGATCGTCATGGGCATGCTGGCGCGCACCGCGCCGTCGCTCAACCTGTTTGCGGTCGGCATGCCGGTCGCGCTGATGGCGGGCCTGATCCTGCTGGCCATTGCAGCGCCGGTCATGGGCGAGGGGATCACCGCCTCGCTCAAGGCCGGGCTGGAGCAGGCCCAACTGATTTCGGAGGGGCGCTGAGCGATGGCAGGCGGCTCCACCGGCGGCGGCGAAAAGACCGAAAAACCGACAGCCAAGAAATTGCAGGAGGCCGCCAGGAATGGCGATATCCTGCAATCGCGCGATCTCGCCACGGCGCTCGTCGTGCTGGCGGGCATCGGCATGATCGCCGTCACCGGCCCGTCGCTGGTGCGGGCGATGTCGAATATGCTGGTGCAGGGTCTGCGTTTCCGACGCGAGGATATCGTCGACTTTTCACCCGTCGATCGCGGGCTTCACCTGCTGTCGGGCGTCGCCTTTCCGGTGGCGGGGGTGATGCTGGCGACGCTGCTCGCCGCGATCGCCGCCCCCGCCGTGCTGGGTTCGCTCGGCTTCCGTCCGGGCGCCTTCGCGCCCAAGGCGTCGAAGATGAACCCGGCGTCGGGCCTCAAGCGCATGTTCGGCATGCAGGGGCTGATCGAACTATTGAAGTCGGTCGCCAAGGTCGGGCTGCTCGGCGCGGTCGGCATCTGGGTGATCTGGGACCGGCTGACCGCCATCGTCAATCTCGGCAAGACCGGCGACGCGTCCGCGCTGGCGGGGCTGGGCGACATGTTCATCATGGTGTGCCTCATCATGGCGGGCGGCCTGCTGGTGATCGCGGGCATCGACGTCCCGGCGCAGATCATGCAGCGTTCCAAGCGGCTCGGCATGTCGAAACAGGAAGTAAAGGACGAGCATAAGGAAAGCGAAGGATCACCCGAGCTGAAGGGGCATATCCGCCGCCGCCAGTTCGAGGTGCTGAGCGGATCGAGCCGCAAGGCGGTGGCCGAAGCCAGCGTTATCATCACCAACCCGATCCATTTCGCGGTCGCGCTGCGCTACAAGCCCGGCGTGGACGCCGCGCCGGTCGTGGTGGCGCGCGGCTGCGACGCGATCGCCGCCGCGATCCGCGAACTGGCCGACAGCCATGGCGTGCCGGTGCTGCAATATCCCGAACTCGCCCGCGCGGTTTATTTCACGTCGCGCGCGGGGCAGATCGTCAACGAAGGCCTGTATATGGCGGTGGCGACGGTGCTCGCCTTCGTGTTCCGGGTGGAAAACCGCATGGCGAGCGAAATGGACCGTCCGTTCATCAAGGTGCCCGAGGAGCTTCGCTTCGACGCCGAGGGTAAAAAACTGTGATGGTGAATTAAAGTTTAGCCGCATCTGTCCGTAATGTCTTTATGGGGACGCATTATGATGGTGCGTCATGAGCGACTATGCTTCACGAAACGAGGGAATGCCGATCGAGCGGACCGGGGTCCGGCCGACTGCCGTTCAGCCCGTGTCGGCGCTGGCCAAAGCCGCTGACAAGGTCACGCGCGCAGGCCAGGTGCCGCCCGTCGCCGAACAGGATGTCGCCGCGATCGACGATAATGTCGCGGGCGCAGCCGAATATGCGAAGGTTCATGCCCGCATCACGATGATCCTTGCCGACATGCGATCGGACACCCCGCCTTCGGTCGACGCCGCGTCGCAGGCGGTGCAGTCGATGCTGCCCGAGCGGTCGGTCATCGTGCCGCTGCCGCCTGCCTCCAAGGAAGCGGTGGAGCAGGCGGCAAGCCTTGCCAGGCGGCTGGTCCAGCAATCCTTCTATGCCCATGCGGCGCAGGCGCATGTGAAGCGCGGCACCGTCGATCAGTTGCTGTCGCCGGCGCATTGACGGAAATCCGCCCCGCCACATCGCGCGAAAATCATTCCTAAAGGTCTGGTCGCTATCGCCGTTCTCTCATCCTGAAAGGACGGTCCATGACTACCTCTGTTGGCAGCAGCATTCTGACAGCGCTGGGCGCCGGATCGATCGACACGGCCTCGCTCGTGACCAGTCTGGTGAGCGCGACCCGCGACCCCAAGGCGCAGGTCATCACCAATCAGCAGTCGCTCAACACGGCGCGCGTTTCCGCGCTGGCCTCCGCCGTCGGTTCGCTCGACACGTTCGCGGACGCCCTGTCCAACGTGCTTTCGGGGGACAGCTACGCCGCAACGCCGCTCTCCAACAACAGCGCCATGGCGTCGGTCAGCCTGTTGAGCGGCGGCACGCCCACCGGCCTGCCCGCCCAGTTGACCGTCAAGTCGCTGGCGTCCGCGCGGGTCCTGGCCTCATCCTCCGCCAGCGGCGCGACCGGCAGTTCGCCGGTCGGCACGGGCACGCTGACGATCACGACCGCCTCGGGCAGCAAGCCGATCACCATCGATGGCACCAACAACAGCTATGCCGGGCTGGCGGCGGCGGTGAACGCGGCAAATATGGGCGTGACCGCGACGGTCGTGACCGACGCCAATGGCTCGCGGCTGATGTTCAAGGGGCAGACCGGCGCGGCCAGCGACTTTTCGTTGAGCGTCAGCGCCGACGATGGTTCGAGCGTCCTTGGCGGCCTTGGTTGGAGCGGAACGGACAGCGGCACGATCGCATCCTCATCCGATCCGAAAAATGCGAAGATCCTGCTCGACGGGGTCGAGCATGAATATGCGGGCAACACGGTCGACAATGCGATCCCCTATCTGCGCATCGACCTGAACCAGGCGGACGAGAATAGTAGCATCACCCTGTCGATGACCCAGCCGACCGGCACGATGAAGGATCTGCTCAAGGAATATGTCGACGCCTACAACACGTTGATGAAGGGGCTGAACGCGGCCACTTCGCTCGGCACCGACCAGTCCAATTCCGGCGTGCTGAACGGCGTTTCGAGCGTGCGCGACATGAAGCGACAACTGGGGCAGCTCACATCGACCCCGCTGGCCTCCACCGGCGCCTATAAGACGCTGGCCGACATCGGCATCGGCACCAATCGCGATGGCACGCTGACGCTGGACAGCAAATTGCTCGACAAGGCGATGGCGGCAGACCCCGCCGGGATCACCGCGATGCTGAACCCTACAGCATCCACCGCGACCAACCCCGGCCTGTCCAAGCTGATGGATTCGGTACGCGACAATATCGAAAAGGACGATGGGCCGCTCAAGCTGGCGCAGAAACGGTATGACACGGTGACGGCCGATCTCGCCAAGCAGCTGACCGACCTCGACGATCAGATGGCCAGTTACGAGGACCATCTCAAATCCCTCTATTCGGCGATGAGCACGCGCCTGTCGGCGCTCAAGGCGACGCAAAGCTATCTGACCCAGCAGATGGCGGTCTGGAACAACAGCAACAACAACAATTAAGCGGGACGGATCATGTTCTATAATCAGGGTTATGCAGGATCTACGGCGGCGCGGCGCTATGCGGCGATACATTCGGGCAGCCGCACCGAGGGCGCGACGCCGCACGCGCTGGTCAAGATCCTGTTCGACGAATTGCAGATCGCGCTCGACGCCGCATCGCTCGCCGAACAGAATGGCGATCGCATGAAAGTGTCCGACAAGCAGGCGCGCGCCATGTCGATCCTGTTCGCGCTCGAATCGAGCCTGGATTTCGACAAGGGCGGCGACATCGCCATGGGCCTCGCCCAGATTTATCGTGAGGCGCGCCGGCTGCTGCTGGTCGGCGCGAAGGAGCGGTCGGCGCAGCCGGTCGATCAGGCGCGCATCATGATCGCCGAAATCGCCGAAGCGTGGAGCCAGATCGGCTGAACTGGCCCCACGGCCGGGGTTGCGCCGGTTTCGTCCCCTCACTATAGCCACTGTTCGCATCAGGGCGGCCCGGCGGGGGCCGCCTTTTTGCGTTTTGGACGCATTGCAATCAACCCAAGGAAGGGAAGGCCCATGTCGATCACGCCGCTCATGCCCGTATACCCCAGGTGCGATGTGCGTCCGGTGCGAGGCGAAGGCTGCTACCTGATCGGCGAGCGCGGCGAGCGTTATCTCGACTTCGCCAGCGGCATCGCGGTCAACCTGTTGGGCCATGCCCACCCCCGGCTGGTCAAGGCGATCGCGGATCAGGCGGCGACGCTGATGCATACGTCCAATCTTTACGGTATGCCGCTGGGAGAGAAGTTTGCGCAGCGGCTGGTCGACAGCACGTTCGCCGACACCGTGTTCTTCACCAATTCGGGCGCAGAAGCGGTCGAATGCGCGATCAAGACCGCGCGCCGCTATCATTATGCCAATGGGCAGCCGCACCGGCACAAGATCATCAGCTTCGACAATGCCTTTCATGGCCGGACGCTGGGTACGATCTCCGCGACCAGTCAGCCCAAGATGCGCGACGGGTTCGAACCGTTGCTGCCCGGCTTTGCCGTGGTGCCGTTCAACGATCTGGCGGCGGCGACCGCGGCGGTGGACGACAATACCGCAGGCTTCCTGCTGGAGCCGGTGCAGGGGGAGGGCGGGGTCACGCCCGCGACGGAGGCGTTTCTGACCGGCCTGCGCGCGCTGTGCGACGAGCGCGGCCTGCTGCTCATTCTCGATGAAGTGCAGTGCGGCTATGCCCGTTCGGGCACTTTCTTCGCGCATGAACAATATGGCTTGAAGCCCGATATCATGGCGGTGGCCAAGGGCATCGGAGCGGGCTTCCCGCTCGGCGCCTGCCTCGCGACGGAGGAAGCGGCCAGGGGCATGGTCGCGGGCACGCATGGCTCCACCTATGGCGGCAATCCGCTCGCCATGGCGGCGGGCATGGCGGTGCTGGACGAGATCGAGAGCGAAGGTTTCATGGATCATGTCAGGTCCATGGGCGCGCGGCTGCGGTCGGCGCTGGAGCAGCTGATCCCCAATCATGACGGCATGTTCGAGGATGTGCGCGGCATGGGGCTGATGCTTGGACTCAAGATGAAGGACGCGCATGACGCGCGCGGCTTCGTGGCGCATCTGCGCGATCATCATGGGTTGCTGACGGTCTCCGCCGGACAGAATGTCGTGCGCATCCTGCCGCCGCTGGTGATCGAGGAAAGCCATATCGCCGAATGTATCGAGCGGATTTCCGCTGGTGCGCGGAGTTTTGCCTCGGTGGAGGCGGCCTAAATCCAGCCCAATCCGTTCGGTTCGAGCGTGTCGAAGAACCATTTTCGACAACCGCTTTCCGGCTTCGCTCGAAGTGGCTTGAACCGAACGGCAAAGGGAGGAGAAGGGGAGTAAATGACCAGACATTTTCTGAACCTGACCGATGCCGGCGGCGATGCCATCGCCGCGATGATAGCCGATGCGATCGATCGCAAGGCGGCGCGCGCGGCCTGGCCCAAGGGGCGCGTCGATGGCGATGCGCCGCTCGCGGGCCATGTGCTCGCGATGATCTTCGAGAAAAATTCCACCCGCACGCGCGTGAGCTTCGATATGGCGATCCGGCAACTGGGCGGATCGTCGCTGATCCTCGATGGCGGCACGAGCCAGCTCGGGCGCGGCGAAAGCATCGCCGACACCGCGCGGGTGCTGAGCCGCATGAGCGACGCGATCATGATCCGCACCGACGATCATGCCAAGATCGAGGAAATGGCGCATTATGCGACCGTTCCCGTCATCAACGGGCTGACCGACCTGTCGCATCCCTGCCAGATCGTCGCCGACCTGCTGACCGTGGTCGAACATGGCGTGGCGCTGCCCGGCAGCCAGTGGGCGTGGCTGGGTGACGGCAATAATGTGCTGCATTCGATCGTCGAGGCGGCAGGGCTGATGCGGTTCGATGTGCGCATCGCCGTGCCGCAGGGCTATGAGCCGGACCCCGCTTTCGCCGCCGCCGCGCAGGCGCAGGGTGCGCGCATCACACTGACGCGCGATCCGGTCGCGGCCGTGGCGGACGCCGACATCGTCGTCACCGACACCTGGATTTCGATGGGTCAGGATCATGCGGACGAAAAGCTCGCGGCGATGATGCCCTATCAGGTGACGCAAGCGCTGATGGCGCGGGCGAAGCGGCAAGCGAAATTCCTGCATTGCCTGCCGGCGCATCGCGGCGAGGAGATGGTGGCGGAGGTCATCGACGGGCCGCAATCGCTGATCTGGGACGAGGCGGAAAATCGCATCCACGCGCAGAAATCGGTGCTGCTCTGGGCGCTTGGCAAGCTTTGACAGGGCGCACCATGCTTGTCCGAACGTACCTTCGCCATGGCGGAACGACCAGAGGAACTGTGATTTGAACGCGCCTGTCGCTCTCGATGAGGCCCTGGGCTTCACCATTCCCGCCCGCCATGTGCGTGGCCGGGTGGTGCGGATCGGGCCGCTGCTCGACGCCGTGCTGGCGGCCCATGCCTATCCGCCGGTGATCGAGCGGCTGCTTGGCTCGGCGCTGGTGCTCGCGGCCTTGCTCGGCAGCACGCTGAAGGGGGCGGGCGGACAGCTGACGCTTCAGGCGCAGACCGAACATGGCGTCGTCAGCCTGCTGGTGGCGGACTATAAGGATGGCGAGGTGCGCGGCTATGCCAAGTTCGACGCGGATCGCCTCGCCGAACTGGGACGGGACCCGACGCTGTTCGGCCTGTTCGGCAAGGGGTATCTCGCGATCACCTTCGATCAGGCGCTGACCGGCGAACGCTATCAGGGGATCGTGCCGCTCGACGGGGAATCGCTGGCGCAGGCGGCGGAGCATTATTTCTTCCAGTCCGAACAAATCCCCAGCGTCATCCAGATCGCGACCCGGCACGATGCCGGAAAAGGGTGCGTGGCCGCCGGTATGCTGCTCCAGCATCTGCCGGAGGGAGAGGTGGGCCGCGAGCGGCTTCATGTCCGGCACGATCATCCGGAATGGGAGCATGTGCAGGCGCTGGCGGGGACGCTCGGCGACACGGAACTGACCGATGACAGTCTGTCGCTTCCCGACATCATCTGGCGTCTTTTCCATGAGGAAGAGGAGATTCGCGTCACGGAGCCGACTTCGCTGGCGAAGGGATGCCGCTGCGATCTGGGGCATATCCGCGACGTGATCGGCCGTTTTCCCGCCAGCGAGCGGGTGGAGATGGCGGACGAAAGCGGCATTATCGGCGTCGATTGCGCCTTTTGCTCGCGACTCTTCCCGCTCGCGCTCGACAGTTTCGCCGAAAACTGAGAGCGCTCCGGTATCGCACGTTCAGAATTGAGGCACGGCTGGCGGATCAGGCTATGAATTTGCCGCAATTACGCGGCATGATTTGCGCTAGGGTCTGCATCATTTCGTGCCAACGGAAGCCGGGCACGCCCATTTTGAGCGGGGTCTTGATATCATGACGACGGCGTGGCTGCGCGCATTGGGCGCGGGAACGGCGATATTATGGGCGGCTGGCCATGCGGCGGCCCTGTCCCCCAAAACGGCGCCCCCCAAGGCGGCTGGCCTGCTGGAACCGGGCGAATGGGAATTGCGCGGGCGCGGCGAGGATGCGGGCGGTTCGCGCCGGCTGTGCATCATGGACCGGCGGCAGCTTTTGCAGATCCAGCATCCCCGCACCAGTTGCAAGACCTTCGTCATCAGCGAAAGCCCGACGATGCTGGTCGCCACCTATGATTGCGGCTCGGCAGGCGGGGGGCGCACCGAATTGCGGACGGAAACCCCGCGCCTAGTTCAGCTTCATTCGCAGGGGGTGGCGCGCGGCGCGCCCTTTTCCTTCGCCCTGGAAGGGCGGCGGGTCGGTGAGTGCCGGTGAGGGCCGGTGCGGATGTGCCAAAGGCCCATTTCCAAACAGACACCAAGGCCCGCCCTTGCGTTGCCGGGGTGGGACGGTTAGCGCATCGCCATGGTCGCACAAAATGGCAAATTCGCTGTCGTCCTGCTTTCGGGCGGGCTGGATTCGATGGTCGCAGGCGGGCTGGCGCGCGAAGCGGGTTATCGCGTGCTGGCGCTTTCGATCGATTATAATCAGCGGCATCGGGTCGAATTGCGCGCTGCCGCCCGCGTGGCGCAGGCGCTCAACGCCATGTCGCACATCGTTCTGCCGCTCGATCTTTCGGCTTTTGGCGGATCGGCGCTCACGGCCGATATCGCTGTGCCCAAAAGCGGCGTGGGCAGCGAGATTCCCGTGACCTATGTGCCCGCGCGTAACACCATTTTCCTGTCGCTGACGCTGGGACTGGCCGAAGTGGCCGGCGCGCAGGACATTTTCATCGGCGTCAATGCGCTGGACTATTCGGGCTATCCGGACTGCCGCCCCGAATTTATCGATGCCTTTCAGAAAATGGCGACGCTCGCGACCAAGGCGGGGGTCGAGGGCAATCCGCTGCGTATCAACGCGCCGCTCCAGTTCATGAGCAAGGCCGATATCGTGCGCGAGGCGAACCGGCTGGGGCTGGACGCCGGGATGAGCTGGTCCTGTTACGATCCGACGCCCGACGACCGCCATTGCGGCCTGTGCGACAGTTGCCGGCTGCGCGCCAAGGGCTTCGACGATGCGGGCCTGCCCGATCCTACCGTCTACGCGACCCGGCCCTGAGGGATTGGCGATGAGCTATGCGGTGAAAGAAATGTTCCTGACGTTGCAGGGCGAGGGTGTGCAGGCGGGACGCCGCGCCGTGTTCCTGCGCTTTGCCGGCTGCAATTTGTGGAGCGGGCGGGAACAGGACCGGGCGAGCGCGGTCTGCCGCTTTTGCGATACCGATTTCGTCGGCACCGATGGGCTTGGCGGTGGCAAATTCGCCGATGCCGACGCGGTGGCGGATGCGGTGCTTGCGCATTGGGGCGAGGGGGCGGAGGGGCGCTACATCGTCCTGACCGGCGGGGAGCCGATGCTCCAGGTCGATGACGCGCTGGTCGATGCGCTGCACCGGGGGGGCTTTACCATCGCCATCGAGACCAATGGCACCTTGCCCGTGCACCCCGGCATCGACTGGGTGTGCGTCAGCCCGAAGGCGGGCAGCGAGATTGCCCAGACGAGCGGCCATGAATTGAAGCTGGTCTGGCCGCAACCTGGCGCTGGCCATAGCTTGGCCGATGTGGGGATCATGGAAGGCTGGGCGTTCGACCATCTGCTGGTCCAGCCGCTCGATGATACCCATGCCGCCGACAATCAGGCGGCTGCGATCGATCTCGTCATGGCGCGGCCCCGCTGGCGCCTGACGCTTCAGGCGCATAAATATCTTGGCCTGCGCTGAGCGGGTGCGGTCTTGTGAAATGCGCGCTTTAGCGCATTTCCAAACAGACTCTCAGGGTATGGTGACGCCGGTCTTTTGATCCCAGGCCTGCTGGCAGGCGTCGGTCAACCGGCCCTTCTTCCAGCATTTCTTGTCGAGCGGCGGCAAAGCCAGCGTATAATAGCGCCCCGGCTCGCCATAATATTGCTCGCCCATCAGGACGAGGGACTTTTTGATCGAACCCAATCCCGCGCGTGCGACCTCGTGCAGCGAACCGCGATCGGCGAAAATCGCCTTGCGTCCGACTTCCGCCGCCGCCTGGCAGAAGCCGCGCTGCGCCTGCACCGTCGAATAGCCCGAGTAGATGCGCGTGCCATATTGGTCGGATGCGGTCTGGCCGGGCTTGCCCTTGCCGACCGTGCGCTGGAAATAACCGAGCAGCACGGTCTGCGCCGCGTCCAGTTCGGCATCATGATGGGCGATCATCGCATTATAGTTGCTGATTGCGAGCAGGGTCGGTTCGAACTGGCATTGCAGCGCCGCGACATTGAGCGCGGCGCGCAGATTCCACACCAGCCCCGCGCGAATCTCCGCAGCGGTCGCGCCGGGGAGGCCGAGCGCGGTGGCGGCGGCGCTGTCGGTCAGCGCCGGGGCGGAAAGATCGGGCGGGGACCAGAAAAATTGCGCCGCGGCAGGCTGCGCCAGCAGGGGCAGGGCGAGAGCCGCCATGCCGGTGATCGCGCGACGCATCATTGGACCAACCATATTCACCTATTCCTCTCCGAACGAAGCGGGCACGGCATCGCCCATCGACCTGCCATTCCCGTAACCGCGCTATAACGCGGCACGATGCCTATTGGTCCGCCAGGACTTCAGCGTCGCCGCCTGCCTCGGCCTTCGCGGCTTTATCCTTTGGCGGAGCCTTCGCTTCCGCCGCATTGCTCGCATTGCCCGCTGGGGTTGCGATGTCCGCGCCCTCGCTCTTCACCCCGTCCAGATCGGTCATCGCGTCGGTGGCGGTGCCATCGACCACCTCCATATCCTTCATCTGGATAGTGCCGCTGGCCTTGTCCTTGCCGCCGCATCCGGAAATCAGCGGGATTGCGGCCAATGCGGCGACAGTGATAATCGTCCTGATATCAAGGCGCATTCCGCTATCCCTCACAAGGTTTGGCATGCCGGCGATCCGCCCGGCGAAGGCGCGACCCTAGCCGTCCGTCCCGCATTGCTCAACCCCCGTGCCACAGCGCCTTAACTGTCCGAGAAATGAGGGAAAATGGGCGAGCAGCGCCGCGTCGAGCACGGCCATGGAGGCGTTCCCGCCCAAAGCGGCGATGCTGGTGACGGGATATTCCGCGATGCCGCACGGCACGATGCCGCCAAAATGGGACAGATCGGGATCGACGTTGATCGAAAAGCCATGCAGCGTGACCCAGCGCCGGACGCGGATGCCGAGCGCGCCGATCTTGGCCTCGCGCCCGGCGAGATCGTCCGTCCAGATGCCGATGCGCCCCTCCGCCCGCCGCGCGGCGATGCCCAGATCGGCGAGCGCGGCGATCATCCAGCCTTCGAGATGGTGGACGAAATTGCGCACATCCTTGCCCCGCGCCCGCAGGTCGATGTTGAGATAGCCGATCCGCTGGCCTGGCCCATGATAGGTATAGCGCCCGCCGCGTCCCGCCTCGAAAACGGGGAAGCGGCGGTCGAGCAGTTCGTCCGGGGCCGCGCTGGTGCCGGCGGTGTAAAGCGGCGGATGTTCGAGCAGCCAGACCCGTTCGCGCGCATCGCCATCGACGATGGCGGCGGCGCGCGCTTCCATATCGGCCAGGGCGGCGGGATAGTCGACCAGCGCGTCCTGCGTGCGCCATTCGACCGCATCGGCATTCAGCGCCGCTGGGGCGGGGTGGGGAGAAACGGGCATGGCGCTTCCTTGACTTGGGCGGGGCGAGCGATCAAGTCTCATGCCCATTCCCGGACATGAGGCAAGACGAAGATATGGCGACGATGTCGATCGGCAAGGCATGGGAGGAAACGATCGCCTTCGTTTCCCGTGAAGCCGCGCTGCTATTTCCCGTCGCCCTGCTGTTCGTGGGGCTGCCCGGCCTCATCCTTCAGGAAATGACGCCGCCCGAACTCGCCGCCTGGTCGCTCGCGCCCAAGGCTGAAACGATGCCCCATGTGCCGCCTAGCTATGCGGTCGGGATGTTGCTCACCATCATCCTCATGTGGTTCGGTTCGCTCGCCCTGTTCGCGCTCGCCTCGCGGCCGGGGATCAGCGTGGGGGAAGCATTGCGGCTCAGTCTCGCGCGTCTGCCGGTTCTGCTGGGGGCGTCGCTGGTCGTGGGCGGGGTCGTGCTGCTGGCGATCCTGCTGCTGGCCGTCCCGCTGATGTTCGTCCTTGGCCCTGCCGCGCCGCTGGTCGTCATCATCCTGATCGCGGGCATTGTGGGGACGCGGCTCATCCTGCTCAATCTGGTCGTCATCGACGGCACGGACGGGGTGAAGGGATCGATCCGGCATGCATGGATGCTGACGAAGGGCCATGGCTGGCGGCTGTTCGGCCTGATCGTCATCCTGACCCTGCTTTCGGCCATCGCGGCGTCGGCGGCGCAGGCGGTGTTCGGCGTCGTCGCCGGACTGATCGGGGGCGCGGCAGCAGCGAAATTCGTCGGCGGGCTTGCCGCCGCCGCCGCGTCGACCGTCATTCAGGTCTATATGCTGGTCATGCTGGCGCGACTCTATCGTCAGGCCGAGGCGGGCTGATCCAGCAAAGGCACATGCGGGGCGGCGGTGCGGGGCAGATGGCCCGACAGGCGCGGATCGGCGAAAATTTCCACCTCTCGCGCGAACGGCGCGAACCCGCCCCTGATGTAGAATCCGAGCGCTGCCGGGCTGTCGAGCGTGCAGGTATGGACCCAGAAGCGCTCCACGCCCTTGCGCCATGCCAGCGACCTGGCCTGCGCGAGCAGCCATCGGCCATGGCCCTGACCTGTCAGTTCGGAGACCAGTCCGAAGAAGGACAATTCGCAATCGGGCGCGATTCGGAAATCCAGTTCGAGCAGGCCGACTTCTATCCCGCGCGGATCGATCACGGCGTAGATCGCCACGGCGGGATCGTGAATGATCGCGGCCAGTTCCTCATCCGGCATGACCAGCCGCGAAAACCATAACCATGGCTCGCCAACGCGACGGAACAGCGCGCGATAGGCGGCGAGGGACGGGGATTTCCATGGCACGAGTCGCAGCGGCGAATCCGGCAAGGGCGCGGGCCGGGGCCGGACGCGCATTTCCAGATGGGTGACGATCGCCGCGATCTGATGACCGGGGACGGGTGTCAGGCTCATCAGCTCCAGCTCGCCATCGGCGGCAGGCTCATCAGGATCGCGTCGATATTGCCGCCGGTCTTGAGGCCGAACAAGGTGCCGCGATCATGCACGAGGTTGAATTCGGCATAGCGCCCGCGCCATTCCAGCATCTGCGCATAGTCTTCCGGCGACCAGCTTTCGCCCATGCGCCGGCGCACGATGGGCGGAAACGCCGCCAGGAACGCTTCGCCCACCGCGCGGGTGAAGGCGAAATTGGCGTCGAAATCGCCCTCCAGATGATCGTAGAAGATGCCGCCCACGCCGCGATGGACGCCGCGATGGGGGATGAAGAAATACTCGTCGGCCCATGCCTGGAAGCGCGGATAATAGGCCGGATCATGCGCGTCGCAGGCAGCTTTCAGAACCGCGTGAAAATCGATGGTATCTTCGTCGCGCGGCAAGGGCGGATTGAGATCCGCACCGCCGCCGAACCAGCTTTTCGTCGTCACCAGATAGCGCGTATTCATATGCACGGCGGGCACATGGGGATTGGCCATATGCGCTACGAGGCTGATGCCGGTCGCAAAGAAAGCCGGGTCGTCCTGCGCGCCATGCATGGTCCTGGCGAATTCCGGCGCGAACGCGCCGCTGACCGTCGAAACGTTGACGCCGACCTTTTCGAATATCTTGCCCTTCATCACCCCGCGCACGCCGCCGCCGCCTTCGCCGGGGGCCAGCCCGTCCGCCTCGCGATCCCAGGGCGTGTAGACGAACGCCGCGTCCGACCCGGCCTCGCGCTCGATCGCCTCGAATGCGGCGCAGATGCGTGTACGAAGCGATTCGAACCAGTCGCGCGCGGCCTGTTGCTGGGGATTCAGGGTCAAACTCATTGCGGGAACTTTCCGGTCTGGCGCAGTGCTTCGGCGATGGCGATGCCCGTGGACACCGCGATGTTCAAGGATCGAAAACCCGGCGCCATCGGAATGCGCACGCGGATATCGGCAATGTCGCGGACCGCATCGGGCACGCCCGCGCTTTCGGACCCCATCAACAGCACGTCATCCTCGCGGAAGCTGACGTCCGGCAGGCGTTGCGAGGCGTGGCTGCTCATCAGCAGCAGTCGGCGCCCCTGCGCGCGACGCGCGGCGTCAAAGGCGGGGAAATTCGCGTGTTGGGTGACATCGGCCACCGCGCCATAATCCATCGCGGCGCGCTTGAGGCGGGAGTCGGAAAAGGCGAATCCGGTCGGCATGATAATGTCCACAGGCACGCTGAAACAGGCCGCGAGGCGCAGAATGGCGCCGACATTGCCCGGGATCTCGGGCTGATAAAGAGCGATACGCATGGCCCGCGCATAATGCACTGCGTCAAATTGTCATAGCCTTGGCCAAATTGCTGTTGGCAAAGCACGCATCCTGCGGCTATCAGGCCCGCGAACCACGCCAGGGGGAAGGCGGGGCACCGTTTGCACGGGCCGCCCTGATTCTCTTGATAAACAGGGCCGATCAAGGCAATGCGGCGGGGGATCAGGGACGTTCTTGCAAGGGTTAAGATGCATGGCGAGCGTTGAACATACGGACAGCGGTACTCTGTCCAGTGGTGGTGTCGGCGAAGATGGCGTACGTCGCCGCGATTTCATCAATATCGCCGCGGTGAGTTTCGCCGGCGTGGGCGCGGTGGCCGTAGTGCTGCCGCTCGTCAATCAGATGAACCCCAGCGCGGACGTGCTGGCGCTGGCGTCGACCGAAGTCGACCTGTCGGCGATCAAGCCCGGTCAGGCGATCAAGACGACGTTCCGCGCCCAGCCGCTTTTCGTGCGTCAGCTGACGCCCAAGGAAATCGCCGAAGCCGACAAGGTCGATCCGTCGACCCTGCGCGATCCGCAGACGCTGGAGCAGCGCACTGTCGCCGGTAAAAAGCAGTGGCTGATCACCATGGGCGTGTGCACCCATCTGGGCTGCGTGCCGCTGGGCGCGGGCGAAGGCGAGAATCGCGGCGAATTTGGCGGCTATTTCTGCCCCTGCCACGGGTCGACCTACGATACCGCTGCCCGCATTCGTAAGGGACCTGCGCCCAAGAACCTGGAAGTGCCGAAGTACAGCTTCACTTCCGACACCGCCATTCTCGTAGGCTGAGGTAAGAAACCATGAGCTTTCCCTGGGCTGAGCATTATTCGCCGAAACATCCGCTGATGCAGTGGGTGGACGAGAAGCTGCCGCTGCCGCGCCTCGTCTACAATGCGATCGGCGCCGGCTATCCGGTGCCGCGCAATCTCAACTATTTCTGGAATTTCGGCGTGTTGGCCGGTCTTGCGCTGGTCATCCAGATCGTGACCGGCGTCATCATGGCGATGCATTATGGCGCGAACACGCTCGTCGCGTTCAGCACCGTCGAACAGACGATGCGCGACGTCAATTCGGGCTGGCTGATGCGTTACGCGCATGCGAACGGCGCAAGCTTCTTCTTCATCGTCGTCTATCTCCATATCTTCCGCGGCCTTTTCTACGGATCGTACAAGGCGCCGCGTGAAATGGTGTGGCTGCTTGGCCTCGTCATCTTCCTGCTGATGATGGCGACGGCGTTCATGGGCTATGTGCTTCCCTGGGGGCAGATGAGCTATTGGGGCGCGAAGGTCATCACCGGCCTGTTCGGCGCGATCCCCGTGGTGGGCGAGCCGATCCAGACCTGGCTGCTGGGCGGCTTCGCTCCCGGCAACGCCTCGCTCAATCGCTTCTTCTCGCTCCACTTCCTGCTGCCCTTCGTCATCGCGGCGGTCATCATCCTGCATATCTGGGCGCTGCATATTCCGGGTTCCTCGAACCCGACCGGCGTGGAAGTGAAGGGGCCGCAGGACACTGTGCCCTTCCATCCCTATTACACCGCGAAGGATGGCTTCGGAGCCGGCGTGTTCCTGATCCTCTTCTCGATCCTGTTGTTCTATGCCCCGAACTATCTGGGTCACCCGGATAATTATATCGAGGCGAACCCGCTTTCGACGCCTGCGCACATCGTGCCCGAATGGTATTTCTGGCCCTTCTACGCGATCCTGCGCGCCTTCACCGTCGATTTCTTCTTCGTGCCGGCCAAGCTGCTGGGTGTGCTGGCGATGTTCAGCTCGATCCTGCTGCTGTTCCTGCTGCCATGGCTCGACACTTCGCCCGTGCGCTCGGGCAATTATCGCCCGACCTTCAAGAAGTTCTTCTGGATCCTCATCGTCGATGTGGTGATCCTGGGCTATTGCGGCGGCGCACCGGCGGCGGAACCCTATGTGATGATCAGCCAGATCGCCGGCGCATATTATTTCGCGCACTTCCTGATCATTCTGCCGCTGATCTCGCGCTTCGAAAAGCCCCTGCCGCTGCCGGGTTCGATCACGGAATCGGTGCTCAATCGCTACAATATTCAGGGCGAACAGGACGCGCTTCCCGGCATGGGCAGCGATCCGCAGCCTTCGAACGCCGGTTAAAGGGGACAAGACTATCATGGTTCGCATCGGCGCATTTTTGGTCGGCCTCTTTTTCGCTGGCTGGCTGGTGATCTCGGCTCTGGTGGGCGCGGTGGCTTTCGTCACCGAGCCGCCGGCCGCAACGGCGGAGCACGAGTTCCACCTTCACCCCAAGGAAGTAGATTATTCCTTCAACGGCCCGTTCGGTAAATATGACCGGCAGCAGTTGCAGCGCGGTTTTCAGGTGTTCAGCGAGGTCTGCTCTGCCTGCCACAGCCTGAAGTTCGTGGCGTTCCGCGATCTCAAGGGCATTGGCTATAATGAGGCCGAGATCAAGGCGATCGCCAAGAACTGGAAGATCAAGACGCCGGACGTCGATCCCAAGACCGGCGAAGCATCAACCCGTGCGCCGATCCCGGCGGACTATTTCCCGCATCCCTTCGCGAACAATGTCGCGGCGGCGGCGGCGAACAATAATGCGATCCCGCCAGATCTGTCGCTGATGACCAAGGCGCGGCATGACGGCACGGATTATGTCTATTCGCTGCTGACCGGATTCACGAGCCAGGAAGGCTTCAAGAATGAAAAGGGTCAGGAAATCCTGAAGGAATTCCCGGACGCCAAAACCCCGACCGGGCTGCACTTCAACCCTTATTTCGCGAACCTCAACCTCGCGATGGCGCCGCCGCTGACGGCTGAAGGCCAGGTCACTTATGGCGAGGGTCAGCCCAAGCCGACCGTCGACCAGATGGCGAAGGATGTCGCGGCATTCCTGACCTGGACGGCGGAACCGAAGCTGGAAAACCGCCGCAGCGCGGGTCTTGCGACCATCATCTTCCTGCTGATCGCGACGGGCCTCGCCTATCTGTCCTACCAGAATATCTGGGCGGACAAGAAGAAGGCGGCCTGACGGTCCGGCGTGTAAAATTGACGAGTAAATGGGGCGCGGTCCGTAAGGGTCGCGCCCCTTTTTTTATGAGGCAGTGATGAGCACCGACAGTCTATCCGCGCTGGTCCGCACCATTCCCGACTTTCCCAAGCCCGGCATTCAGTTTCGTGACATCACCACGCTGCTCGCCGATGGCGGCGGGCTGGCGGAACTGCTCGAACGGATGGCGGCGATCGCCCGGCCGCTGGGGGCCGATATGATTGTGGGCATCGAAGCGCGCGGCTTCATTCTGGGCGCGGCCCTCGCGCTGGCGCTTGGCACAGGCTTCGTACCCGTTCGCAAGGCGGGCAAGCTGCCGGGCAAGACGGTCGGCATCGACTATATGCTGGAATATGGCACGGATCGACTGGAGCTGCACGAGGGCCAGATCGCGCCGGGCGCTCGCGTGATCCTTGTTGACGATCTGATCGCGACCGGCGGTACGGCGCTCGCGGCGGCGCAGCTATTGCGGGAACAGGGTGCGAGCGTGCTGATGGCGCTGTTCGCGATCGATCTGCCCGATCTTGGAGGCATGAAGGCGCTGGAGGCGGATGGAGTCGCGTCCGCGGCGATCATCGCGTTCGAGGGCGACTAGACTTATTAAGGAGGGATGAGCGCCCGACTTCGTTGCTTCTACCGTGCCACTGATCGTCAGCCGCGAGTTTGAAAAGCTCCGAGCGCGTCGGCCAACTGATCGACGGCGACCGCGAGCCGCTCGTCGAGCAGGGCGAGCAACTGGGTCCACCCCAGCATGTCGGCCAGTTCCCCCGGACCATCGGATATGCCGCGCAGGCCCATCAACGGCACATCGAAACGCTGACAGGCGCGCGCGACCGCGAAAGTTTCCATATCCACCATGTCGGCATTGATCGCGGCATACTCGTCCCCGCCCACGATATCGGCGCCGGTGGACAGGCGCATCGCCCGCAGCTCCAGCGGGGTGCGCAGTGGCAAATCGACCGGATGATCGATAAAGGGCGTCACTCCTTTGGTGAATCCCAGCCGCGATGCGTCCATATCCCGCCACGATACGCTCGCGACCTGATAGACCTCGCCCAAGGTGCAACTGCGCGACCCGGCCGACCCCAGGCTCACGACCAGATCGGGCAGGCCGGTGGACTGGTTGAGGTCGCGCAAGGCGATCCCCGTGCCGAGGGCCGCTTCTACCGGGCCGACGCCTGTCATCAGCGGCTTGAACCGGCGCGACAGCGCAGGACCATATTCCGCATCCGCCGCCATGACGAACAGGACGCGTTGACCGGCTATCATTTCGCAATCGGGCATATCGTCACTTCATATCGGGGGGCGGATCATCGCCTATAGCCAGCCGGCTCCGGCAATCCAAAGGGAATGCCTGTCCTAATCGGGCAAGAGGACGACCTTGCCCGTCACCTTGCGATCGGCCATCAGGGTCAGCGCCTGCCGCCATTGGGCGAGCGGCAGTTCGCAGTGGACATGGGGCGACAATCGCCCCGTCGCCGCCATCTGCCAGATCGCATCCAGATTTTCGCTGCCCAGTTCGGGAAAGCGGCGTCCAAACTCTCCGGCGCGAACGCCCACGACCGAAAATCCCTTGATGAGCGGCATGTTCGCGGAAATCGTGGGAATGCGGCCCGATGTGAAGCCGACCACCAGCAATTTGCCGCCAAAGGCGATGCAGCGCGTGCTTTCGTCGAAGATATCGCCGCCCACGGGGTCGTAGATGCAGTCCGCGCCGCCATGGGTGATGGCTTTTACCTCCTCGCGGAAGGGCTTGCTGGTGTCGACCACCGCATCCGGCGCATAAAGATCGGCGATCGTCGCGAGCTTTTCGGGGGAGCCGGACGCGGCGATGACGCATGCGCCAAGCGCCTTCCCCAGATCGACCGCGGCTAGGCCCACCCCGCCGCTTGCGCCATGCACGAGCAGCCACTGACCGGGCCGCAGATCGCCAAGGCGGACCAGCGCGACATAGGCGGTGAGATAGGCGATGCCGAACGCCGCCGCCTGCGCATGGCTGAAATGGGTTGGCTTGGGACGCAACACATGCGCGTCGACCGCGACATAGCGGGCAAAACCGCCCACTCTTGTCGTGCCCGCGACGGCATCGCCGATCTGGAACGGGCAATCGGGACCGACGCGCTCGACTATGCCCGACACTTCCATGCCGAGGGTGAACGGCAAGGGCGGTTTGAACTGATAAAGGCCCTGCGCCATCAGCAGGTCGGGAAAATTCAGGGACGCGGCCTCTACCCGCACCAGCACCTGGCCGGGGCCGATCTCGGGGACAGGGATGTCCGCCAGCTGGCATCCGGCAAAATCCGGTGAAAGGGCGGTTACTTGGAGGGCGCGCATAGAGGCTCCGGTCGTTATTCCGATGGCGCTAGGGGCGCGAGCCGTTGCGCGTCAAACGGATTCATCGGCCTTTTTCATGTCGGCGGCAGCCGCATGGCTGCGACCATAGAAAAACCCGGCCAGATCTTGCGATCTGCCGGGTTTTCCATGGTGGGCGTGGCAAGGATTGAACTTGCGACCCCTGCGATGTCAACACAGTGCTCTACCACTGAGCTACACGCCCACGGGAAGGCAGCCCATAGCGGGGGGGTGGGGGGTGTGCAAGCGGGAATCTGAACTATCGTCGTCTAATCCGCTGGACAGGGCGGGGGCAGGGCATATGCTTCGATGCGAACTGGGGGACACGATTTTCATGCTGCCGAC
This sequence comes from Sphingobium sp. FG11, assembly GCF_057809915.1. NCBI lineage: Bacteria > Pseudomonadati > Pseudomonadota > Alphaproteobacteria > Sphingomonadales > Sphingobiaceae > Sphingobium > Sphingobium sp. FG11. Next base: position 122,767 of record NZ_JBMDKW010000004.1, on the reverse strand, counting down.
TTCGCCACCGATTCAGGCCGGGCCGCGCCTGCCTTTCTACCGGCAACTCTATATTCAGGTGCTTGTTGCGATCGCGCTGGGCGTCACCATCGGCCATATCTGGCCGGACACGGGCGTGGCGCTCAAGCCGCTCGGCGAAGCGTTCATCAAACTGGTGAAGATGATTATCGCGCCCGTCATCTTCCTGACGATCGTCACCGGCATCGCGGGGATGAAGGAACTGGGTTCGATCGGCCGGGTCGCGGCCAAGGCGTTCGCTTATTTCCTGACCTTCTCGACCCTGGCGCTGGTCGTCGGCCTGATCGTCGCCAATGTCATCCGCCCCGGCGAAGGTCTCAATATCGACCCCGCGACGCTCGACGCGGGCAAGGTCGCCGATTTCGCGCATAAGGCGCATGACAGCACCCTGACGGGCTTCCTGCTCAACATCATCCCCAGCACCCTGATATCGGCGGTCGCGGAGGATAATATCCTTCAGACTTTGTTCGTCGCGATCCTGTTCGGCATCACTATGGTGCTGATCGGGGAGCGCGGCAGGCCGCTGATGATCGTCTTTGAATCGGCCAGTCATGCGATCTTCCGGCTGGTGGCGATCCTGATGAAGGCGGCGCCGATCGGCGCGTTCGGGGCGATGGCCTTCACCATCGGCAAATATGGCATCGACACGCTGGCCAATCTCGCCGGGCTGGTCGCGACTTTTTACCTGACCGCCGCGCTGTTCGTGCTAGTCGTATTGGGGACGGTAGCCCGGTTTGCGGGGTTCAACATCCTCCACCTCATCCGCTATCTGAAGGCCGAACTGCTGCTGGTGCTGGGCACGTCCTCATCGGAAGCGGCGCTGCCGAGCCTCATCGAAAAGATGGAGCGCGCCGGTTGCCGCAAGTCGGTGGTGGGGCTGGTCGTGCCGACCGGCTACAGCTTCAACCTGGACGGCACCAACATCTATATGACGCTGGCCGCGCTGTTCATCGCGCAGGCGTGCAACGTGCATCTGAGCCTGGAGCAGCAAATTTTGCTGCTGCTGGTGGCGATGATATCCAGCAAGGGCGCGGCTGGCGTGACGGGCGCGGGGTTCATCACGCTCGCCGCGACGCTGTCGATCGTGCCGTCGGTGCCGGTCGCGGGCATGACGCTGATTCTGGGGGTCGATCGCTTCATGAGCGAATGCCGCAGCCTGACCAACTTCATCGGCAATGCGGTGGCGACGGTCGTCGTGTCGGCGTGGGAAAACGGGCTGGACCGGGACAGGTTTCGCGCGGCGATGGCGGGCATCCCGCTCGACCCTACACCCGATATCGAGGAGGTTATCCCCGATTGAAACGCCGGTATTTTAGCCGGTCAGGCTTTCGCTGCCGAACATACGCTCGACCTCCAGCACCAGATCGCGCAGGTGGAAGGGCTTGGACAAGACCTTGGCCTGGGGCACCGCTTTCCCGGCCTTAAGCGAGACGGCGGCGAAGCCCGTGATGAACATGATGCGCATATCGGGCGCGACCGAGGCCGCATGCTGGGCCAGTTCGATGCCGTCCATTTCGGGCATGACGATGTCGGTCAGCAACAGGTCGAAACGCTCGGCTTCGATATGCGGCACCGCCTGCGCGCCGGTGGCCACGGCGACGACCTCATAGCCCGAACGTTCCAGCGCACGCGCCAGATAGGTGCGCATGCTTTCATCATCTTCCGCCAGCAGGATTCGCACCATCGCCCCGATTATCCCGTTATTCGTCCTGTAGCCGTTGCGTGGCCGTTCCGTGCCGATTCCTCCGCCGCCTGTCGACGCATCGGGCTGGCACCCCCTGCGGTTATATGCGACAAGGTTTAATTATTTTCCAGCCAGGTAACCATTTTTGACCGAGGCGTTGAAAGGACCCCGTTTGGCGAATCCCGCACCGCGCCCTCCGGTCGAAACGACGCCTGCCTTCCACCGTTATGGGCCGGATATTCCGCAAAACCCGGTGATCCTGTCGATCCCGCATGCGGGCCGCGCCTATACCGGCGCCCTGCTTGCGACCGCCCGCGTCGGGCTGGACGTGCTGCGGCGGCTGGAGGATCGCTGGGCCGATTGCCTTGCCCATGATCTGATCGACCGGGGTTTCAGCGTGCTGGTCGCGCAGACGCCGCGCGCCTGCATCGACCTCAACCGGCATGAGCGGGAGATCGACCCGGTGATGGTGACGGGCATCCCGCCCGGCGCGTCGCTTCAGGCCAGCCTCAAGCTTCGCGGCGGCCTCGGCCTCATTCCCCGCCGCATGCCGGGCGCGAATGAATTATGGCGGACATTGCTGCCCTGGGCGGAAGTGCAGCGCAGGATTGTGTCGATCCATCGCCCCTATCATGTGGCGCTGGCGCGATTGATGCAGTCGGCGCGCGAAGAACATGGCCATGCCATCCTGATCGATCTGCACTCGATGCCGCCGCTGCCCCCGGCGAGTGCGGGAAAGGCTGCCCCCGGCATCGTGCTGGGCGACAGGTTCGGGCGCAGCGCCTCGACGCGGTTGATGACGCTGGCGGCGGATGTGGCGGCCGGTCATGGCATCGTCACCGCGCTCAACCATCCCTATGCCGGCGATCATATGATCGAACGCCATGGCCGCCCGGCGCATGCGATGCATGCGTTGCAGCTTGAAGTGGACCGCTCGCTTTATCTGGATGCGGCGCTCGATGGTCCGGGGCCGGGACTGCCCGGCGCGCAGGCGATTGTGTCGGCGATCGCCGAAGCGCTGGCGCAGGAATTGCCCCGCGCTTCGATCGCGCTGGCCGCCGAATAGCCCGTCAGTCGATCGCCGACGACTGTGCCACGATCATGCGAGCGGCGGCGAGGCTCGGATGATGCGAATCGAAATAGAGCGGCTTGCCGTCCCTGATGATATCGCAGGATTTTTTCGGGCATAGCGTGTCCATCGGCAGGATCACGCGGATGCCCTGCTGGCGCCAGCGCGCAAAGAGCGCTCGCAGATGCACGGTTTTCGCTTCGATCACTGCCCGGTCCACACCGCTGGCCTGCGCCAGCTGCCCGGCGCGGGCGAGGTGGGCGAGGCGGCGAGGCACATCGAACGGCTGGGGTGGCACGGGACCGATCAACACGACCTCGCGGCCCGATCGCCGCAGCGCGAAGATGGTGCGGTCGAGCGCGGCCACGAAAGCCGGATCGTCGAACTGGCCATTCGCCCAGAAAGCGGCGAGATAGATGCGGCGCAGATGCGCATCCGCAAGGATCGCATCGAACGCCGCCTTGTTGGCGCGCGCGCAACGCGGGTCCTTGGGCGCGTCATAGTCCAGCACCGGCGGGCAGCTTGAGGTGGTGCGTTCGATCAGGGCACGACCGCGCGCCCTGGCTGCCTCGCCCAGCGCATAGGCCATTTCCACGCCATGGCTGTCGCCCCATAGCATCGCGTCCGGCCGCACCGCCGCGCCCAGCACGCATGGCTGCGCGCCGCGCATGAACGAATCATGGCAGCGCTTGCGCAGCGGGCTGATGTCCTCGCGCCCGGCGATCAGCCGCAGCACTTCGGGCGAAAAGCGCGATGGCCATGGCCCGGCAAAGATCAGCGCGGCCGAAAGCGCGCTCAGCAGCAGCATTGCGCCGCCCGTGAACTGAAAGATGCGCCGGGCCGGCATGCGCTGTGCATCGCGAAAGGGGCGCTCGACGAAGCGCCATGACAGGATCGCCGCACCCAGCGCGGTCGCGATCACCGCCGCCCTGACGCCGCCCGTTAGTGGCAAGTCGGTCGCATATTCGGTCAGCACGATCAGCGGCCAGTGCCACAGATACAGCGAATAGGAGATCAGTCCGATGCCGATCAGTGGGGGCAATGTCAGCAGGCGTCCGGCTAATGTTCCCGGTGCGCAATGGAGCAGTGCCGCCGCGCCCAGCACTGGCGCGAGCGCGGTCACGCCGGGGAAGATCGTATCGCGATCATAGCAGGCGACCGCAAAGACGATGGCCGCAAGGCCAGCGAGCGCGACCGCTTCGCGCAACCAGCGGGCATGGATGGCGGGGATCGCGCCCACTGCCAGCAGCGCGCCGGCGAACAGCTCCCACGCGCGCGTCGGTAGCAGATAGAAGGTAAAGCCGCTGGTGTCCCTCTGCATGAGGATCGCCAGCGCCAGCGACACCGCCGCGATCGCGCCCACCGCCGCCCTCCGCCAGCGCGGGGCGAAGCGCGCCACCAGCATGAGCAGGATGGGAAAGCCGATGTAAAACTGTTCCTCCACCGCCAGCGACCAGGTGTGGAGCAGCGGCTTGGTATCGGCCCCGCCCGCAAAATAGCCGGTGTCGGTGAAGAACCAGAGGTTGGATGAAAACAGCGTCGCGGCGAGCGCGGATTTCGGTACGCTTTCGATATCGCCGGGCAGATAGAGCCATGCCGCCGCGCCCAGCACCGCCAGTATCATGAGGCCCAGCGCCGGCATGATCCGCCGGAATCGCCGCTCGTAAAAGCGAATGAGGGAAAAACGCCCGTCATCGACTTCGCGCGCGATGATGCCGGTGATGAGGAAGCCCGATATCACGAAGAAGATATCGACACCGACATAGCCGCCCGAAAAGCCGCCCACATGGGCGTGGAACAGCAACACCGGCAGGATTGCGATCGCGCGCAACCCGTCGATGTCGGGGCGATAACGGCCGCGCTGTGGCAGATTCGATGTTGCGGCGGCGGTCGGGGACGGTGCGTGCATGGCGCCGGACTAACGCAAAAGCCCTGCAAAACCCTTTATTCCGCGCGCTTTGTGGCGGTCTTGATCTCGATCAAATTGCCTTGTGTTTGGGAGTTTATTTCGCTGTGATACCTAATGTCGTTTCGGGCGTTATACAGGGTATGCAGGTGCGGCAGGACATGAACGATCAGGCGGAAACGGGCGTCGCGGGGCTGGATCAAATACTTTCGGGAGGGCTGACGCGTGGGCGGCTGTTCCTGCTAGAAGGCAAGCCGGGCACCGGCAAGACCACGATCGCGACCCAGTTTTTGCTGGAGGGTGTCCGTCGGGGCGAACGCTGTCTCTATATAACGCTTTCGGAAAATGAGGAGGAATTGCGCGAGAGCGCGCGGTCCCATGGCTGGGATCTGGCCGGTATCGACCTTTTCGAACTGGTGCCGCCCGAAAGCCTGCTGGACGAGGAGCAGCAGCAGAGCCTGCTTTATTCGTCCGATCTGGAGCTGGGGGAGACGACCAAACGGATTTTCGAAGCCTTTGCCCGCGTGAAGCCCGATCGCGTCGTTCTGGACAGTCTTTCCGAAATCCGCCTCCTCGCGCAAAGTTCGCTGCGCTATCGGCGGCAAATCCTGGCGCTCAAGCATTTTTTCGCCACGGACAAGGCGACCGTGCTGATGCTGGACGATCTGACCGCCGACGATGGCGACGGGACCGTACACAGCGTTGCCCATGGCGTCGTGCGACTGGAAGAACTGGCGCCCAATTACGGCCCGGAACGGCGGCGCTCGCGGGTGATCAAATATCGCGGACGGCGCTTTCGCGGCGGCTTTCACGACTTCGTCATCGACACGGGCGGGGTGCGGGTCTTCCCGCGACTGGTGTCGGCGGAACATAAGGGCGATTTCGCCCGCGACATATTGGGCAGCGATATCGCCGAGCTGGATGCCCTGCTGGGCGGGGGTGTCGAACGGGGATCGAGCGTCCTCGTGCTTGGCCCTGCCGGCACCGGCAAGTCCTTGCTGACGTTGCATTTTGCCGTGGCGGCGATTGCGCGCGGGGAGCGAGCCGCCCTCTTCATATTCGATGAGGAGATCGGCCTGTTGTTTGCCCGCGCCAAAGGGCTTGGCATCGACATGCAGGCGTTGGTCGATAGCGGCCAGATGATCGTGGAGCAGGTGGACGCGGCCGAACTGTCGCCGGGCGAATTTTCCCATCGCGTGCGCACCTGTGTCGAAGAACATGCGGTGCGCACGATCATCCTCGACAGCCTCAACGGCTATCAGGCGGCGATGCCGGAAGAACATGCGCTGGTGCTGCATATGCATGAACTGCTGCAATATCTGAATCGACAGGGTGCGACGACGTTCCTGACGGTCGCGCAGCAAGGGCTGGTCGGTGACATGAAATCGCCGGTGGACATAACCTATCTCGCCGACACCGTGATATTGTTGCGCTATTTCGAGGCGTTGAGGCGGGTCCGCCGCGCCATATCGATCATCAAGAAGCGGATGGGCGCCCATGAAGACACGATCCGCGAATATCGGATCGGCGCCAACGGCGTCGTCCTTGGCGAGCCGCTGACCGGGTTCCAGGGCGTATTGCGGGGCATACCGACATTCATCGGCGAAACACCCGTACTGCTGGAGGATCAGGCGCCGTGATTCCCGCTTCGTCCGAACGGGCGCTGGTCCTCGCGCCGCGTGGACGCGACAGCAGCGTTGCGGCGGCGATTCTGGCTGAAGGATCGATGCGTTCGGACATTTGTGCGTCCCTGTCCGATCTGGTCCAGGGGCTTGAACAGGGCGCGGGCTTTGCCCTGCTGGCGGAAGAAGGGTTGCGCACGGCGGACCTGAACCCGCTCGCACAATGGCTGCGTGGGCAGCCCGAATGGTCCGATTTCCCCTTCATTCTGCTGACCCACAAGGGCGGTGATCTAGAGCGCAATCCGGCGGCGCGGCGCTTTCTCGACACGCTCGGCAATGTGACCTTCATGGAGCGGCCGTTTCACCCGACCACGCTCATCAGCCTGGCCCAGTCCGCGCTGCGGGGACGGCGGCGGCAATATGAGGCGCGCTCGCGGCTCATCGACCTGCATCTCGGCGCGGCCAAATATCGGTCGCTGTTCGACTCTATCGATTCGGGCTTTTGCCTTATCGAAATGCAGTATGACGATCAGGGTCAGCCGGTCGATTATGTGTTTCTGGAAACCAATCCCGCTTTCGACCGCCAGACCGGCCTGATCGATGCGGTCGGGCGGTCGATGCGGGCTATGGCGCCCGATCATGAACAATATTGGTTCGACATCTATGGAAAGGTCGCGCGCAGCGGCGAGCATATCCGGTTCGAGGAACTGGCCGGCGCGCTCGGCAATATCTGGTACGAAGTCTATGCCTTTCCCGCCGGCGACCCGGCCCGGCCCCAGGTCGCGGTCCTGTTCAACGATATTTCCGATCGCCGCCGCATGGAAGCAGCCCTGCGCGAGAGCGAGGAGCGGTTGCGCGGCCTGAACGAGACGCTGGAGGAGCGGGTCGCCGAACGGACGCGCGCGCTGGAGAGTACGCAGGATGCGCTTCGCCAGTCGCAGAAGCTGGAATCGATGGGCCAGCTCACCGGCGGCGTGGCGCATGATTTCAACAATCTGCTGACGCCGATCGTCGGCAGTCTCGACCTGCTCCATCGTCGCGGCATCGGCAATGAGCGCGAACGCAAGCTGATCGAGGGCGCAATGCTGTCGGCGGATCGCGCCAAGACGCTGGTTCAGCGGCTGCTGGCCTTCGCCCGCCGGCAACCGCTTCAGGCCACGGCGGTCGATACGGCGGCGCTGGTGCGCGATCTGACCGATCTGATCGCGTCGACCTGCGGCCCGCGTGTCCGGATCGATCTTTTGATCGATGACGATATTCCCCCCGCGCTGGCGGACGCCAACCAGATCGAAATGGCGCTGCTCAACCTCGCGGTGAACGCCCGCGACGCGATGCCCGATGGCGGCACGCTGACCATCAGCCTGTCGAAGGACGATGTGCTGGCGGACAACGCGATAGGGCTGGCCTCCGGTGCCTATATCCGCATGTGCGTCGCCGATACCGGGGTGGGCATGGATGATGCGACGATGACCAAGGCGATCGAGCCGTTCTTCACGACGAAAGGCATTGGTCAGGGGACGGGACTGGGCCTGTCGATGGTCCATGGCCTGGCCGCGCAGCTTGGTGGTGCGCTCGACATCGAAAGCGCGCCGGGACAGGGCACCAGCGTTCGCCTGTGGCTGCCGGTCAGCCGTCAACAGCCCGCATCGCTCGCCATAATTCCCGATGTCCCGGCCGACGGGACCGATCGCGGCACGGCGCTGGTCGTGGATGACGAGGATCTGGTCCGCGCGAGCACGATGCACATGCTGGGGGAACTTGGCTATGACGTGATCGAGGCGGCATCGGCCGAAGCCGCGCTGGCCCTGCTGCATGGCGGCGCCCATGTGGACTTGCTCGTGACCGATCATATGATGCCCGGCCTGTCCGGCACGGACCTCGCCCGGCGCGTGCGCGATGGCCATCCCGACATGCGGGTGCTGGTCATTTCCGGCTATGCCGAAGCCATGGGGATCGCGCCCGACGTGCCGCGCCTGACCAAGCCCTTCAAGCAGAATGATCTTGCCGCGAGCATCGCGTTGCTCGACCGCCAGGAACCCCATCCGGCATTCGAAAGCTGAGCCGCTGCCCCATATCATCGCCATCCCGTCCGGGGTGGACCTGACCCAACGAATCGCGAAAAGGAAGCAGGATGCGGAAGGCCAGTATCGCCGCGGCGCTTTTCACCGACCGGCCGGTGAGCCGCAACAGCCTGTTATGGCTCGGACTGGGGCTGACGGCGGTGATCCTGCTTGCCGCCCGGCATCATCCTGCGCTCTACTGGGCGCTCGCGCTCGTTTTGCCGATGCTGGCGATAGCGCTCATCGATCTCACGCAAAGCGAACATAGCCTGCGGCGCAACTTCCCCGGCACCGCCCGCTTCCGCTGGTTGTTCGAATGGCTGCGGCCGTTCCTGCGCGCCTATATCGTGGAAAGCGATCTGGACGGTCGCCCGTTCAGCCATGACGAGCGGGCGCTCGTTTATGCGCGCGCGAAGGGGGATGTGGACGCGCATCCCTTCGGCACCGAACTGGATGTCTATTCCGGCGAATATGAATGGCTCGCCCATTCGATCACGCCCAACCCGCAAGCGCCGCGCGACATGCGCGTCATGGTCGGGTCGGATCAGTGCGCGCGTCCCTATTCGGCGTCGCGCCTCAATATCTCCGCGATGAGCTTTGGATCGCTTGGGCAGAACGCGATCGAGGCGCTCAATCTGGGGGCGAAGATCGGCGGCTTCTACCATGATACCGGCGAAGGCGGCATGTCGCCCTACCACCTCAAGCATGGCGGCGACATCGTGTGGGAAATCGGGTCGGGCTATTTCGGATGCCGCGATGCGGAGGGACGGTTCGACCCGGCGCTGTTTCGCGATCGCGCGAGCCATGATTGCGTGCGGATGACGGAGATCAAGCTGAGCCAGGGTGCCAAGCCCGGTCATGGCGGTCTGCTCCCCGGCGCGAAGGTGACGGCGGAGATCGCGGCGACGCGCAACGTGCCACAGGGCGAGGATTGCCTGTCGCCGCCGGGGCACAGCGCCTTTTCCACGCCGAAGGAACTGGTCGAGTTCGCCGCGCGGATGCGCGACCTGTCGGGCGGCAAGCCGGTCGGCATCAAGCTGTGCGTCGGCTTTCCGCACGAACTGTTCGCGATCGTGAAGGCGATGGTGGCGACCGGCATCTGGCTCGACTTCATCGTCATCGATGGGGCGGAAGGCGGCACGGGGGCCGCGCCGCAGGAATTGTCCGACCGGGTCGGCATGCCGCTGCGCGAAGGGCTGATCATCGCCCGCAACGCGCTGGTCGGTGCTAACATCAAGGGTCAGGTGAGGCTCGCGGCCTCCGGCAAGGTGGCGTCGGGCGCGGCAGTGGCGATGAATGCGGCGTTGGGGGCGGACTGGTGCAACGCGGCGCGCGCCTTCATGTTCTCGTTGGGCTGCGTGCAGTCGATGCGCTGTCATACCGATACCTGTCCCACCGGAGTCGCCACCCAATCGCCGGCGCGGCAGCGCGGCCTCGTCGTCCCCGACAAGGCGGAGCGGGTCGCGCGCTTTCACGAATCGACGCTGCATGCGCTGCATGACATCGTCGTCGCCGCAGGCTTGAACTCGCCCGACGATTTCCGGCCCGGCCATTTGCGCCAGCGGATCAACGTCGCCGAAATGCGGCAGATGGACGAGATTTATCCGTTCGTGGCGCCTGGCGAACTGCTGGGAGGGACCGAACATAAGACGCTGCGCCGCTGGTGGGATGCGGCGGATGCGGACAGTTTTCGCCGCCGCGATCTGGCCTGACCTCCGCACCGTTACACCCAAAGGCAAGCTGTCTGGTCTTTTGGCCCCGATACTGCTAGGCGGCGCGCTTCCCATTTGACTCACTGCCAAGGATTTTTCGAAACATGGCCTCCTATAAGGCGCCGAATTTCAATGAACGCACGGCGCTCGCCGCGCAAGCCAAGCAGAAGGCGCTTGAAGCACTGAAAGCCAAGGTGCCGCTCGACCCCGCCATCGTGGAAGAGCGCAAGCGCGCCGCAGAGGCTAAGGAAGCGGCCAAGATCGCAGCGGCGCATGAGAAGAAAGCAGCGCGCGAAGCGGAGAAGGAACGGATCGCCGCCGAAAAGGCAGCGGCCATCGCGGCCACGCCGGTGAAGATTGAAAAAACCGACGCCGAGAAGAAGGCCGAACGCGACGCGCGATACGCCGCGCGCAAGGCACGCAAGAAATAAGATTGAGAAACTGGCCGGGAGGAAGTGGCGCTTGGCTACTTCCTCCCGAACCTGTCAGGCCGCGGCGCGGCGTTCCTTCAGTTCCTCGTTCAGCATTTCCGCCAGCAGGAATGCGAGTTCCAGGCTCTGCGCCGCGTTGAGGCGCGGATCGCAATGGGTATGGTAGCGGTCCGCCAGCCCTTCATCGGTGATCGCGATCGCACCGCCGGTGCATTCCGTGACATTCTGCCCCGTCATTTCGGCATGGATGCCGCCGCCGAAGCTGCCCTCGGCGCGATGCACGGCGAAGAAACCGCGCACTTCGGCGAGAATGCGATCGAACGGCCGCGTCTTGTAGCCATTGGCGGCCTTGATGACATTGCCGTGCATGGGATCGCACGACCACACCACCGGATGACCTTCACGCAGCACCGCGCGGACCAGCTTGGGCAGGCCCGCCTCGATCTTGTCATGGCCATAGCGGGTGATGAGCGTGATGCGCCCCGCCTCGCGGCCCGGATTGAGCAGGTCGAGCAGGCGCAGCAGCGCGTCCGGCTCAAGGCTCGGGCCGCATTTCATGCCGATCGGATTGCCGATGCCGCGCAGATATTCGACATGGGCCGACCCCTCAAAGCGGGTACGGTCGCCGATCCACAGCATATGCGCGCTGGTGTCGTACCAGTCGCCGGTCAGCGAATCCTGCCGCGTCAGCGCCTGTTCGAACGGGAGCAGCAACGCTTCGTGGCTGGTATAGAAGCTCGTCCCGCCCAACTGCGGCACGGTTTCGGGGTTGAGACCGCAGGCGCGCATGAACGCCAGCGCCTCGCCGATACGGTCGGCCATCGCCTCGAACTTGCTCGCCCACGGGCTGCGGCCCATGAAATCGAGCATCCAGCCATGGACCTGATCGAGGCTGGCATAGCCGCCGGTCGAAAAGGCGCGGACGAGGTTGAGCGTGGCCGCCGACTGATTATAGGCGCGCACCATCCGTTCCGGATCCGGCTCGCGCGCTTCGGCGGTGAACGCCATGTCGTTGACATTGTCGCCGCGATAGCTGGGCAGCTCGACGCCGCCGATCACTTCGGTATCGGCCGAACGCGGCTTGGCGAACTGGCCCGCCAGCCGGCCTACCTTCACCACCGGTAGCTTCGACGCGAAGGTCAGCACCACCGCCATCTGCAACAGCACGCGGAACGTGTCGCGGATATTGTTCGGGTGAAATTCAGCGAAGCTTTCGGCGCAATCGCCACCTTGCAGCAGGAAGGCTTCGCCCGCCGCCGCCTTGCCGAGTTCGGCCTTCAGGTTGCGCGCCTCGCCCGCGAACACCAGCGGCGGAAAGCGGCCGAGTTGGGCTTCCACCGATGCCAAGGCATCCGCGTTCCGATAGGCGGGCATCTGAATGCCCTTATGCTCGCGCCAGCTCGCTGGCGTCCATTTCGCCGCCACGTCATTCACTCCTGCGGATTAAAAATAGGAGACGCACCTAAGCGTTGACCCGTGCAAAGGCAAGGGCGGGGCGCAACCGCGTCAGCCGAGCGTCAGCCGCCAGTCCCAGCGTAGCGGATCGCCATCCATCACCTCGACCCCGCGCGCGATCAGGGCGTCGCGGATCGCATCGGATGCGGCGAAATCCTTGTCGGCGCGCGCGCTCGTCCGGCGATCCAGTTCGGCCTCGATCTCCTCCGGGGCGATCTGCGCATCCCTGGGCGCGATCCGCAGGTCGGCGCGGGTCAGGGTGAGCAGGTTGAGGCCGAGCGCCCGGTCGAATGCGGCGATCAGGCACAGTTTTTCCTCGACCGGCACCTTCTTGAGCGCGATCGCCTCTTCCAGCAGCGGGAGCGCGCGCGGCGTCATCAGGTCGTCGCTGATGGCGGCGTCGAACTGCTCCAGCAGCGGCGAGAGTTTGGGGTGAAGATTGGCGCGCAGATATTCAAGGCGCGGCGATTGCCAGGTCACGCCTTCGGCCCGCGCCTTGAGGCCCTCGACTCCCATGACGAGCCGCTTGAGCCGCGTGAGCGCACCAGCCAGCCCGTCGGCGCTAAATTCCAGCTCGCTGCGATAATGGGCGCCAAGGCAGAGCAGCCGGTAGGCGAGCGGATGCACCCCCGCATCGATCAGCGAAAACAATGTGGTGAAGCCGCCCTTCGACTTCGACATTTTCCCCTGTCGATCCACGAGGAAATTATTGTGCATCCACCAGCGCGCGCCGGTGAAGCCGGGTTGCGCATCGGTGCATCCGCAATAGGCTTGATTCTGGGCGATCTCATTGGGATGATGGATTTCGCGATGGTCGATGCCGCCCGTGTGGATGTCGAACGGATGGCCCAGCCGCGCCTGACTCATCACCGAACATTCGAGGTGCCAGCCCGGCGCGCCCTTGCCCCACGGGCTGTCCCATTCCATCTGGCGCTGCTCGCCGGGCGGCGACTTGCGCCAGATTGCGAAGTCGGACGGATTGCGCTTGCCCGCGACGGGATCGATCCGGGCGTGGGCCGCATCGTCCCGTCCACCGGCGAGCGCGCCATAATCGGGCACGCTGCTGCTGTCGAAATAGAGGCCGCTGTCGAGTTCGTAGCAGTGCGCGGGCGCGATCTTCTGGGCAAAGGCGATCATCTGCGGCACATAATCGGTCGCGACCGTCCACTCGGTCGGCTCCATGATGTTGAGCGCGGCGATGTTGGATTTGAACGCTTCGGTATAATGGGCGGCGATATCCCAGATGCTTTTCGCGCTGGCGCGCGCCGCCGCTTCCATCTTGTCGTCGCCCGCATCGGCATCCGACGTGAGGTGGCCGACATCGGTGATGTTGATGATCTGCGTGACGTCCAGCCCTTTCCACAGCAGCGCGCGGCGCAGCGTATCGACGAAGATATAGGCGCGCAGATTGCCGATATGGGCGTAGTTATAGACGGTTGGCCCGCAGCTATAGACGCGCGCATGGGTTCCCTCGATCGGCGCGAAGGGTTCGATCGTGCGGGTCAGGCTGTTGAACAGGCGCAGGGGCGCGGCGATATGCTGGGCGTCGGACATGACCGGAGCGATGACGCCAAGCGCGGCGGGGGTCAATCCTTCCTGCGTGCCGACCCGATTGTAACAAAATGTTTCCCGTCCGGCACGCCCCTTGCGCCGCCCTGTTGGACTGCCGATATTGCTGGGGCGGGCCGGGCCCCTCTGGCGGTTGGTGAAGGCCAGCCGTGATGTCGGACCGCATCGAGTGTGCTCGGTGCAGGTTCGGGGATTTCGCTCCCCCCTAGAAACCCCCGAAGACCGCGCCGGGCCGCTCGATCCACTGCTATGAATGGATGGAGTTACCTCGTGAATAATCCCGTACGCATGCCGGGCTATGGCGCCAGCCGGTCGGTCGATACCGATGCCGGGCTGCGCGCGCATATGCTCGGCGTTTTCCGTAACATGGGGCTGGGTCTGGTTATTACCGGCCTGGTCGCCGCGTTTATCGGCAATACGCCAGCGCTGGCCGCCGCGATCTTTGGCACGCCGCTCAAATGGGTGGCGATCTTTGCGCCGCTCGCCTTTGTCTTTTTCTTCAGCTTCCGCATCGACAAGATGACGACGGCGACCGCGCGCATGGCCTTCTGGGCTTTTTCGGCGGTGATGGGCGTCTCGCTCGCCAGCGTGTTCCTCGTGTTCACCGGCGGCAGCATCGCGCAGGCGTTCTTCTCCGCCGCCGTGATGTTCCTCGCCATGGCGCTGTGGGGCTACACGACCAAGCGCGACCTGACAAAGATGGGCAGCTTCCTGATGATGGGCCTGATCGGCATCCTCGTCGCCAGCCTCATCAACATCTTCATCGGTTCGTCCGCGATGCAGATGGTGGTGTCTATCCTCGGCGTCGTGATCTTCACCGGCCTGACCGCGTGGGATACGCAGCGCATCAAGTCGGACTATTTCGCTTTTGCAGGGCATGAGGTCGCCGAAAAGATGCAGGTGATGGGCGCGCTGTCGCTTTACCTCAATTTCGTCAATCTGTTCCAGATGCTGCTCAGCCTGACCGGCGAGCGGGAGTAAGCGGATGCGCGATCAGGCCGCGATGTCGGCCATGCTCTGCCCGGTCTGTCATGTGGGCCTTTCCATGACCGACCGGCAGGGGGTGGAGATCGACTATTGCCCGCAATGCCGGGGCGTCTGGCTGGACCGGGGCGAACTGGACAAGATCATCGAGCGGTCGGCGGGGCAAAACGCTCCGGTCGCGGCCCAGCCAGCCGTGCCGCAGCCGATGTATCGGCCGGATCGCGGCACCTCTGGTCATTATGGGGGCGATGACGGGCGTTATTATCAGAAGAAGCGCAAGAAGAGCTTTCTGGAAGAATTGTTCGATTGAGAAAGGGCGGTCCTTGGCGGGGCCGCCTTTTTTAATGCGCCGCGCCCCAGCTAGGTCCTGTGCCGATCTCCACGCCCAGCGGGACGCTTAGCGTCACGATCGGTTCGGCGGCACTTTCCATGACGCTGCGGATGACGGCGCTGGCGGCCTCCACATCCGCCTCGGGCAGTTCGAACACCAGTTCGTCATGCACCTGAAGCAGCATTCGCACGCGGTTTAGCCCCGCCCGTGCCAGCGCCGGTCCCATGCGCACCATCGCGCGCTTGATGATGTCCGCGCTGGTGCCCTGGATCGGTGCGTTGATAGCGGCACGCTCGGCGCCCTGCCGTTCGTGCTGAATCGGCGCCCTGATGCGGGGAAACCAGGTCTTGCGGCCGAACAGGGTCTCGGTGAAGCCGTTGGCGCGCGCTTTTTCCAGCGTTTCGGTGATGTAGATGCTGATGCCGGGGAAGCGCTCATAATATTTGGAGATCATGTCCTGCGCTTCGTCGGCAGTGATTTCCAGCCGACCGGCGAGGCCCCAGCGGCTGATGCCGTAGAGGATCGCGAAGTTGATCGTCTTGGCGCGGCCGCGGGTGTCGCGATTGACCTCGCCCCATAGCTCCTGCGCGGTGCGGTTGTGAATATCCTCGCCCGCCGCGAACGCTTCCTTCAGCGCCGGCACATCGGCCATATGGGCGGCGAGGCGCAGTTCGATCTGGCTATAGTCGGCGGCGAGGATGACATTGCCCGGCTCGGCGACGAAGGCGTGGCGGATCTGGCGGCCGATTTCGGTGCGGATCGGGATATTCTGAAGGTTGGGATCGGTCGAGGACAGCCGCCCGGTCTGCGCGCCGGTCAGGCTGTAGCTGGTGTGGACGCGGCCGGTGTCGGGGTTGATCTGCGCCTGTAGCGCGTCGGTATAGGTGGATTTGAGCTTGGAAAGCTGGCGCCATTCGAGCACCAGCCCGCATATGGCGGAGCCTTCCGCTTTCAGCTTTTCCAGCACGGTGACGTCGGTGGAATAAGTGCCGCTCTTGCCCTTCTTGCCGCCCTTCAGCCCCATTTCGTCGAACAGCACGACGCCGAGCTGCTGCGGTGATCCGATGGTGAAGCTATGCCCGGCCAGTTCGAAAATCTCCGCCTCAAGCCCCGCGATCGATTGCGAAAAGCTGCCCGACAGGCGGGACAGTTCGTTGCGATCGACCTTGATGCCGTGCCGTTCCATGCCGGCGACCACGGGGATCAGCGGGCGGTCTACCAGCTGATAGACGCGGGTGACGCCCTCCTGCGGCAAGCGGCGGGATAAGGCGCGCCATAGCCGCCAGGTCACTTCGGCATCCTCGGCGGCGTAGGCGGTCGCCTTGTCGATCGGCACCTGCGCGAAGCTGATCGCTTTCTTGCCGGTGCCCGCGACCTCCTTGAAGCTGATGCAGGTGTGCTGGAGATGGACGCTTGCCGCCTCGTCCATGCCGTGGCCGCCCAGCGACTTGCCCGCGTCCAGATTGAAACTCATGACCATCGAGTCATCGATCGGCGTCACTTCCAGCCCGACGCGGGCGAGGACGTTGAGATCATATTTGAGATTATGGCCGACCTTGAGCACGCTATCGTCGGCGAGCAGCGGCCGCAGCAGGCGAATAGCGGTGTCGAGAGGTAGCTGCGGCGGCACTTCGCCGAACATGTCGTCGGTCGAACGATGGGCGAGCGGGATATAGCAGGCGCGGCCGGGGCCGGTGGAGAGGCTGATGCCGACAAGCCCCGATTCCATGCTGTCGAGCCTGTCGGTTTCGGTATCGACGGCAACCACACCCTCCGCATAGGCCTCCGCGATCCAGGCTTCGAGCTGCGCCTGTGTCGTCACGGTTTCGTAGAGCGCGCAATCGATCGGCGGCAAAACCTCCTGCTCGGGTGCGGGCGGCGGGGTCGTCTCGCTGACGGCGGCAGCAGCGGTGGCGATCGCCACGGCGACTGCCGGTGCGCCAAGGCGCGTCAGCAGCGTGCGGAAGCCATGATGTTCGAGAAATTGCTGCAACGGCTCTTTGGGAATGCCCTTGAGCGTCAGATCCTCCAGCGGCTCGGGCAGGTCCATCGCGTCGTGCAGCGCGACGAGACGGCGGGACAGGCGCGCCATCTCCTCATGCTCGATGAGGTTTTCCTGCATCTTCGATTTCTTCATGCCCGGCGCGGCGGCCAGCACGGATTCGAGATCGCCATATTCGGTGATGAGCTTCGACGCGGTCTTGGGACCGATGCCCGGCACGCCCGGCACATTGTCGACGCTGTCGCCCATCAGCGCCAGCACGTCGCCAAGCTGGTCCGGCCGTACGCCGAACTTGCCCATGACATAGTCCGCGCCGCGCCGCTCATTCTTCATCGTGTCGTACATGTCGACGCCGGGCTGGATCAGTTGCATCAGATCCTTGTCGGAACTGACGATCGTGACATGCCAGCCCGCCGCGACCGCCGCTTTCGTATAAGTGGCGATGATGTCGTCCGCCTCGAACCCGCCTTCCTCGATGCAGGGCAGGGAAAAGGCGCGGGTCGCGTCGCGGATCATCGGGAACTGGGGCACCAGATCCTCGGGCGCGGGCGGGCGGTTTGCCTTATATTGATCGTACATGTCGTTGCGGAACGTATGACTGCCCTTGTCGAGCACCACCGCCATATGGGTCGGGCCTTCCGCCGCGCCCAGTTCTTCGGCGAGTTTCCACAGCATCGTCGTATAGCCATAGACCGCGCCGACCGGCTGGCCGTGGCGGTTCGTGAGCGGCGGCAACTGATGATAGGCGCGGAAAATATAGCCGCTGCCATCGACGAGATAGAGATGATTGGTCTGCTGATTCTGAGCCATTAGGGGGGAATAGCGGCTGGGACGAGCGGGAGCCAGCCCAACGCGGATTGCTTTAATATAGTCATATAGCTATATAACTATATATGAGTCGTCCCGTTGATCCCGATGCCGTCTTTGCCGCGCTGGCCGATCCGACCCGCCGCGCGATATTGGCGCGGCTGGCGCAGGGGGAAGCGACGGTCAATGATCTCGTCGCGCCGTTCGATCTGGCCCAGCCGACCATTTCCCGGCATTTGAAAGTGCTGGAGGCCGCCGGACTTGTATCGCGCGGGCGCGACAAACAGCGTCGGCCGGTACGGCTTAACGCCGCGCCGCTCGCCGAAGTGGCCGCCTGGATCGAACAGTATCGCGCGTTTTGGGAGGCCAGCTACGACCAGCTTGCCGATTATGTGCAGACCCTGAAGGAGGAACGAGAATGAGCGCGGAACAGGATGCGCGGTCCATCACCATCGTCCGCGAACTGGACGCGCCGCCGGAGATCGTCTTTCTGGCGCACAGCAAGCCTGAGCATGTGAAGCGCTGGTTCGGGCCGAAGGGCTGGCCGCTGACTTTGTGCGAGATGGATTTCCGCATCGGCGGCAAATGGCGCTTCGCCATGACGGGGCCGGATGGGAAGCAGAATCCGGCCTTTGGCGGCACTTATCTGGAGATCGAGCCGAACCGCAAGATCGTGCTGGACAATGCTTTCGAGCTTCCGGGGGCGGAAACGATGATTATGTCCACGCTGCTGGAGCCGCTGCCGGGCGGGAGGACGCGGCTGGTCCATCATACGATCTTCGCCAACCTCGCCATGCATGCGACGCATATCGGGGCAGGGTTTGAATCCGGCACTAATTCGGCATTCGATCAGTTGGGGATGGTCGTTGCCGAACTGAAGGGGCGCTGAGCGGAACCATTTATGTCCGTGATGTTTCTGACGCATCGGTGCAAAATTGCCATGAAGGGGGCTTCATGATTCGTCATTTGCGTTATGCGGGCGCGGTCACGCTCGCCATGCTGCTGGCTCCTGCCGCGCAGGCGCAGGATGAGCGCGATCTGTGCGCCGATCGCCCCGGCCTCGGCACGCCTGCCTGCACGCTCGATCCTGGCCGGTTCCAGATCGAACTCGGCCTTGGCGACTGGACGCATGATAGAGATGCTTCGACCCGGACCGACATGGTGACGACGGGCGATGCCCTATTGCGTTTCGGCCTGACCGACAGTCTGGAAGGTCAGATCGGCTGGGCCGCTTACGGTCATGTACGCGAGCGGGACCGGATGACCGGGGAGATCGTGAAGCAGGACGGCGTCGGAGACTTCACGCTGGCCTTGCGGCAAAACCTGCACAATCCGGACGGTTCCGGCTTTTCCATTGCGGTCATGCCCTATGCCACGCTGCCCGTGGGCGGGTCGGCCATCGGCGCGGGCGATTGGGGCGCTGGAATCCTGATCCCGCTATCGTTCGAACTGGGCAAGGGCCTGTCGCTCGCTTTCACGCCAGAGATCGACGCCGCTGTCGATGGCGACCGCAAGGGGCGGCATTTGGCCTATGGCAATGTCGTCGGTCTCGACGTCGCAATAAGCAAGGCGGTCTCCGCCACGCTGGAAGCATCGGCGATGCGGGACGATGACCCGGACGGCCATTCGACCGAGGCGCTGGCGGGGCTTTCGTTCGCCTGGCAGCCGTCGAAGACCATGCAGTTCGACATCGGCGCCAATATCGGCCTGAATCACGATAGCCCGGACCGGGAAATCTATCTGGGCGTCGTGCGCCGGTTTTAGACGCGTCTACCTCGCCCGCATCCTCAGCGCGCTTCGTGGTTCGCCGCCACCGCCTGCGCCACCGCCTGCATCAACGCCCAGCGGGTCGGAATCGGGACTCTGGTACTGCCGATCATCACCGCCACAGCATAGCTGGTGCCATCGGGCGCGGTCATGATGCCAACATCGTTGAAGCCGGTGGAGCGGCCACCCAGTTCCTGCCCCGTGCCGGTCTTGTGCATATAGCGCCAGCTGTGCGGCACCCCGCCCTTGATCCGCTGCGGGCCGGTCTTGGCTTCTTCCATGATCGACATGAGCAGGCTGCTCGACGCGCTCGACAGCATGTCATTCTGTTTCAGCTTGGCGAGCGCCTGCACGATCGAGGCGGGCGCGGCGCCATCTGGCGGGCTGGCGAGATAATTGTCGAGCGCACGCTGCCGCGCCGCCATCGGCAGACGGTCGCGCGCGGCGTAGAAATTGCGGCCGATCGCATAATCCTGCCGCCATTCGAGGCCGGCCGTCGTCGCCTGAAGCAGCCGCTCGCCGGGACCGAAGCGGATGTCCCGGATCATCCGCCGCGCGAGAAAGGCGCGCACCGCATCGGGGCCTCCTGCAGCGCGAAGCAGCGTGTCATTGGCGGTATTGTCGCTCTGCGTCATCGCGCGGCGCATCAGATCGGCATAGGTGGTGGTCCATCCCCTGTTGCCGACCAAAGCCGCGCTTGGCTGATGGAACAGGGTCAGGTCGCTGCGGGTGATGGTGGCGCTGTCGGCGAGGCGGATCTTGCCGCGATCCACCGCGTCGAGAAACGTCATCGACACCCATAATTTCGATACGCTCTGCTGCGGGAAAAGCTGGTTGCCATTATAGGCGACGGTCCAGTCGCTGCCCACGCGTTTGACCGCGATGCCGACATGACCGCTAAAGCTTTGACCGAGATTGCGGATGACGCTGACCAGCGCGGGCGAAGGCGTTTCGCGCTGGTCGATATCCTCGAAGGGGAGGGGCGGATTGGCGACGGTCCGGATCGGGAACGTAGCCGTTTTTGGCTGAACCGTGCCACTGTCCCGCGCCTGCGCGCGCGGCGGCTCGGGAGCGCTGACGCAGGCGGAAAGCGCCGCGATCAACAAAATAAGACGGGCCGAACTGCCGCCTTCAGGGCGTTTGCCGCGCCCAAATTCCATTCGCTTCATCGAAGTCCCCGCATATTCCATTCCAGATAGAGCCAATGGTTCCCTTTTGGACAGGGGCGATGCGACGAATGATTCCCCTTTTGCGATGTAAGGAGCCTGAACGAACAGGGGTGCGAGGGCGACTTGCCGTTAGGCGGCAGCGCTGCGACACGGGGACGATGATCGACAAAGACCTGACTCGGCGAGCGTTACTGATGGCCGCCGCAGCCGTAACGGGCGGGCGGATGTTACCCGCGCTTGCCGCCATGACCGCGCCGTTCCAGTCGTCCCGTATCGCGGTCAGCGTCACGGGCCGGGGGCGCGACGTGCTGTTGATTCCGGGGCTGGCCAGCGGACCGGACGTCTGGAACCGGCAGGTCGCGGCATTATCCGGGTTCCGCTGGCACCGCATTCATGTGCGCGGCTTTGCCGACCTCGCGCCACAAGCCAATGCCGAAGGCCCCCTGATCCAGCCGCTGGCGGATGAGATTGCGCGCTATGTCAGGGAGAAGGCGCTCGTTCGCCCCGCGATCGTCGGCCATTCGATGGGCGGGACGCTCGCCATGATGCTGGGCGCGCGCGGCACTGCGGGGCGGCTGATGGTGGTCGATATGCTGCCCGCCGGTGCGGCGATGCTGGGCGGGACGGCGAGCGGCATGGGCTTTATCGCCGATCAGCTTGGCCAATATTTCACAGGGACGCAGGCCGGGCGCGCCTATCTCGCGCAGATCGTGGCGCAAGCGCCGGGCGCCAGGGGCAGCAATCCGGCGGTCATCGCCAATGCGCTGCGCGATCTCGCGAATATCGACCTCACGCCCCGGCTTGCAAGGATCGATGCGCCGCTGGAGGTGGTCTATGCCGTGGGTGCGGACAAGGCGCAGGCGGCGGATATCATGCGCCGCTTTCGAACGGCCTATGCGGCCGCGCGGCGCGCAACGTTGCTGCCGATCGGACCGAGCGGCCATATGATCATGGCGGACCAGCCGTCACGGTTTACCGCCACGTTGCGTGCCTTTCTGGCCGAATAATAGCGGCTTTACTTGAAATTTCGGCGTCAATGGACTTTAGATCGCTCCAGGAAAGTGGGGCGTTATGACGGGAAGTTTATTGCTGATCGCGCAAGCGATACTGTATTTCGCCGTCATGGCTGCATTGTTCAGGGCGCGGCACGCCATGGGGCTGGGCGTATTCGTCTGCGCGCTGGGGGTCATGCACTTCCTTGAGACTTATCTCGCGGCTGTTTTCTTCATTCAACTACCGTTCGGGCTGATTTCGCCGGGTTCGACCGTGATGTTCGCCGGCAAGCTGGCGATGATCCTGATGCTGTATATCCGCGAGGATGCGGAAACGGTGCGGCAGCCCATATATGGCCTGCTGGTCGGCAACTGCCTGATGGTCGGGCTAGCGGCGGTCCTGCGTTTCTATACGCCGATGGCGCTGCCCGGCGGGGATCAGCCGGACCTTGGCCTGCTGGACCAGCTGGGTGCGCTGATGATCTGGGGCACGCTGGTCCTGTTCATCGACAGTATCGCGATCATCCTGCTCTACGAACGGCTGGAACGGATGTTCAGCGGGTCGCTGATGTGGCGCGCGGCCGTGTCGCTGACGATCATCCTGACCTTCGATCAGCTGGCGTTTTTCGCAGGATTGCATGTGATCGCGGGTACGCCGGCGGCGGCGCTCATCGGGGGATGGGTCGCGAAGATGGCGGCGGCGTTGCTGTATGCGGGCCTCATCAGCATCTATATTCATTTCTACGAGCAGTCCGGTGACAGCGACTCCCATCCTGAGGGGCGGACGCTGGCCGATATCTTCGCCAAGCTGACCTATCGCCATCGCTACAAGGCGCTGCTGGAAAAATCCGGGATCGACGCGCTTACGGGATTGCTCGACCGGGGCCGGTTCGAAGCGATGGCCCAGTCGAGCGTCGCGCGATCGATGAGCGAGCATCGGCCCATTAGCCTTGCCATCGTCGATGTCGATCATTTCAAGCAGATCAACGACCGCTATGGGCATGTCATGGGCGATGATGTGTTGCGGCAGGTGGCGCAGGCGTTGCGCGGCAGCGTGCGCGCCGGGGACCGGATATTCCGCTATGGCGGCGAGGAGTTCATCGTGCTGTGCGAGGGCATGTCGCATGAAACGGCGCTGACCCATGCCGAACGGTTGCGGGCGGCGGTGCCGGCGGCATTCGCGGGAACGCTTGCGATCGTGCCGACGGTCAGCATCGGGGTCGCGACCGCGCCCGGCGATGGCGGCGACCTGATGGAACTGGTGCGCCATGCCGACTTCCATCTCTACGAGGCGAAGAAGGGCGGTCGCAACCGCGTCGTCGGCAATGATCCGGCCGATCGCAAACGGCCGACCGACATCATCACTTAGAGCATTTTCGAAGCGGATGGGATTATGTGCTGGCTCGGAAAATGCGGAAAACAAAAGATAAATAGAGCATGATCCGGCTCAATCTGATCGGATCATGCTCTAGGGCGTCAGCACCGTATCGACCGCTTGGGGCAACATGGCGGGATAATCGAGCGTATAGTGCAGACCCCGGCTTTCCTTGCGCTTGAGGGCGGAGCGCACCACCAGTCGCGCCACTTCCAGCAGGTTGCGCAATTCGATCAGGTCGGGCGTCACGCGGAAATTGCCATAATAATCGTCCACCTCCTGCGCCAGCAGGGCGACGCGGTGCTGCGCCCGCTCCAGCCGCTTGGTCGTGCGGACGATGCCGACATAATCCCACATGAAGCGGCGAATTTCTTTCCAGTTATGCTGGACGATCACTTCTTCATCGCTGTTGGTGACGCGGCTTTCGTCCCACGGGCGAATGGGCGGCGGTGGTGGCAGCGCGTCCCAGTTGGCGCGGATATGCTTGGCCGCCGCTTCGCCGAACACGAAACATTCGAGCAGCGAGTTGGACGCAAGCCGGTTGGCGCCGTGCAGGCCGCTTTCGGTGACTTCGCCCGCCGCATAGAGGCCGGGCAGGTCGGTGCGACCGTCGAGATCGATGATGACGCCGCCGCAGGTATAATGTTGCGCCGGGACGACGGGGATCGGCTCCTTTGTGATGTCGATATCAAGGTCGAGCAGGCGGCTGTAGATGGTGGGGAAATGCTGCCGCACGAACGCAGGGTCCTTGTGACTGATGTCCAGATGGACATAGTCGAGGCCGAGCCGCTTGATCTCATGATCGATCGCGCGCGCCACCACATCGCGCGGCGCGAGTTCGGCGCGGTGATCGAATCGGTCCATGAAGCGCTCGCCACCGCCCGGCACGCCGGGGGGCAGTTTCAGATGCCCGCCTTCGCCGCGCACCGCTTCAGTAATCAGGAAATTCTTGACCTCCAGATTATAGAGGCAGGTCGGGTGGAACTGGTTCATCTCCATGTTGGAAACGCGGCAGCCCGCCCGCCACGCCATGGCGATGCCGTCGCCGGTCGCGCCGCGCGGCGCGGTGGAGAAAAGATAGGTCCGGCCCGCCCCGCCGGTGCACAATATGGTCGCGCGCGCCAGAAAAGCATCGACACGCTTGCTCTGCTTATTGAACGCGTAGACGCCCCAGACATGGCCGTCGCCCGAATAGCGTTCGCCATGGCGGCTGGTGATGAGGTCGATGGCGACCATATCCTCGCATAGCGTGATATTGGGATTGGCGCGCGCTGCCTTGACCAGCGCCTGTTGCACCGCCGCGCCCGTGGCGTCATCGACATGGACGATACGGCGGTGGCTGTGTCCGCCCTCGCGCGTCAGGTGCCAGCGGTCGCCGAAATTCTCGCCGCTTTCTTCATCCAGATTGAACGGCACGCCCAGTTCGGCGAGCCGTTCAATGGCGGCGGGGGCGTGGGAGACGACGAATTCGACCGTCTCGATATTGTTGAGGCCGGCGCCCGCGACCATGGTGTCGTGGACATGCGCCTCGAAACTGTCACCGGCGTCGAGTACAGCAGCGATGCCGCCCTGCGCCCAGTTGGTGGAGCCGCTGTCCAGCGCACCCTTGGCCAGCACCAGTATCTTGCGGTCCTGCGCCAGGTTGATGGCGGCGGTCAGACCCGCCGCGCCGGAGCCGATTATGACGACATCATAGGTGGTGGTAGGCATCGTCTCTCCGGGACTTATCGATCATCCCCTATCCCGAAAGACGGTGGGAGCAAACAGGCTGTTATAGTTTGTTTGGGAATGCGCCGTTAGCGCATCCGCACCGGCCCTCACGGCCTCCAAAATACGCCCTTTCGCGCATTTTCAAACACACTCTTAGGCGGCCGATGTCAGATTGAGGAACACATCTTCCAGATCGGGGTCGCGCGTCACCACATCGACGATGGCGAGGCCGCTTGCCTGCACCGCGCTCAACACCTGCCCGGCATTGGCGCGGTCCTTCATATAAGTGATGGTGAGCGTGCGATCCCCGTTCCGCTCGACTTTTTCGAAACAGGGGTCGGAAGGCGGGGTGACGATGTCGCGATCCACCGTCACCTGCACGACCTTTTCCTGCGCCATCGCGATGAGTTCGCGGGTCGGCTTGTCGGTGATGAGCTTGCCATGATTGATGATGCCGATCCGGTCGCAAAGCTCTTCGGCTTCCTCCAGATAATGCGTCGTCAGGACGATGGTGACGCCGAGCGCGTTCAGTTCGCGGACATAGGCCCAGAGCTGCTGGCGCAACTGCACATCCACGCCTGCGGTCGGTTCGTCCAGCACGAGGATCGGCGGACTGTGCACCATCGCCTTGGCCACCAGCAGCCGCCGCTTCATGCCACCCGACAGCGTGCGGGCGAAGGCGTTAGCCTTGTCCTCCAGATGGACCGCGCGCAGCAATTCCATCGAGCGTCGCCGACTCTTTGGCACGCCATAATAGCCCGCCTGATTCTCCAGTGTTTCGAGCGGCGTGAAGAAGGGATCGAACACGATCTCCTGCGGCACGATGCCGATGGAATTTTTGGCGTTGCGCGGGTTCGCGTCGATATCGAAGCCCCAGATGCGCGCCGTGCCCGATGTCTTGTTGACCAGACCGGCAAGGATATTGATCGTCGTCGATTTGCCCGCGCCATTCGGCCCCAGCAGCCCGTAGATCTGCCCGCGCGGGATGGAAAGCGTCAGGTCGTCCAGCGCAAGCTTGCCCCCCGCATACATCTTCGTCAGGTTGGCGATCTCGATGGCTGGCGGGTGCGGGTCGCTGTCGGTCATGGCTGATCTCTATGGGGATCGGGGGCGGGGAAAGAAAGGGGCCGCCGCGCAAGCGACGAACCTGGGGTCAGAATTCGTCCGCGATGTCCATCAGTCCGAGCAGCTTTCTCGGCGCGACCTGCCGCCAGCCTTCATGCAGCCGTTCGCAGATCTGGTCCCAGTCCGTATCGCCAAGGTCGAGCCTGATCCCGATCCAGCCGTCGCCGAAATAAGGCGGGCGATAATAGCGGACCGGGTCGCTTTCGATCAGCATCGCCTGTTCGTCGGGCGCGGTCGTCTTGACCAGCAGAGCGATGACGCCGTCGCCATGATGATTTTGCGAAAGATAAGCGAATTTCTTGCCTTTGATGATGCCAAAGCACGGCATGCCGTGCGATGT
This sequence comes from Sphingobium sp. FG11, assembly GCF_057809915.1. Classification (NCBI taxonomy): domain Bacteria; kingdom Pseudomonadati; phylum Pseudomonadota; class Alphaproteobacteria; order Sphingomonadales; family Sphingobiaceae; genus Sphingobium; species Sphingobium sp. FG11. Next base: position 96,639 of record NZ_JBMDKW010000004.1, on the reverse strand, counting down.
GACCTCATCCACCTGCGGCAGCGCCAGCGCGCGTTCGCGCAGCTTGCCCAGCAGATAATCCGGCGACCGATCGCGCATCACGAATGCCGCCAGCGTGCGCGCATAAAGCTGATGCTCGGCGATCAGGATGCGCGCGGCCAGGCTGTCTTCCGAATCGCCCGGCAGGATCGCGACCGGCGTCTGGCCCAGCACCGGCCCGTCATCCAGTTCGGCGGTGACGATATGGACCGAGCATCCGGCATGGCTGTCGCCCGCCGCGATCGCCTGCGCATGGGTGTTCAGTCCCTTATATTTGGGCAGCAGGCTCGGATGAATGTTGAGCATCCGCCCTTCCCAGTTCGCGACGAATTCCGGTGACAACAGGCGCATATAGCCCGCCAGCGCGACATAGTGCGCGCCCGCCTCGCGCAGCCGGGCGTCGATGATCGCATCGAATTCGGCGCGCTTTAGCCCCTTGTGGCTGTGCGCAAAGGTCGCGATCCCCTCGGCGGCGGCCAGCGTCAGCCCGGCGGCATCTGGATCGTTCGCGGCGACCAGCACGATCTCATAAGGACAATCGGCTGCCTTCGCGGCGTAGAGCAGCGCCGCCATATTCGACCCGCGACCCGAAATGAGGACTGCGACTTTGGCCTTGGTCATCCCTCAACGCCCCTTCGGCTCAACCCAGATGCGTGGCGCTCCAGTCGGCCCGCGCGCTCCATGTCTCGGCGCTGCCCCGCACGGTGCAGCCCTTGTCGCCCGCTTCGACCGACCCGATCCGCACGACGGTTTCACCGGCCGCTTCCAGCGCGGTGGTGACGCCCGCCACATGCTTTTCATCGATGCTCATCACCATGCCGACGCCACAGTTGAAGGTGCGCGCCATTTCTTCCGGCTCGATATGGCCCTGCGCCTGGAGGAAGGCCATCAGGCGCGGTTGTTCCCAGCCATCGGCGTCGACCACGGCATGACAGCCTTCGGGCAGCACGCGGGGGATATTTTCCAGCAGCCCGCCGCCGGTAATATGGGCGAGCGCGTTGATCATGCCCGCGCGCACCAGCGGCAACAGGCTTTTCACATAGATGCGGGTCGGCGCCATCAGCGCGTCGATCAGCAGCACTTCATTGTCGAAAATCGCCGGGCGGTCGAGCTTCCAGCCCTTGTCGGCGGCGAGACGGCGGACCAGCGAGAAGCCGTTGCTGTGCACACCCGAAGATGCGAGGCCGATCAGCACGTCGCCCGCCTTCACCCGCGATCCCGTCAGCGCGCCCGATCGCTCCACCGCACCGACGCAAAAGCCGGCGAGATCGTAATCGCCAGGGCCGTACATGCCCGGCATTTCGGCGGTTTCGCCCCCGATCAGCGCGCATCCGGCCATCCGGCACCCTTCCGCGATGCCAGCGATCACGCGCTCGGCGACGCCGCTTTCCAGCTTGCCGGTGGCGTAATAGTCGAGGAAGAACAGCGGCTCGGCGCCTTGAACGATCAGATCGTTGACGCACATCGCGACCAGATCGATGCCGACACCGTCATGCCGGCCATGATCGATCGCCAGCTTGAGTTTCGTGCCCACGCCGTCATTGGCCGCGACCAGCAGCGGATCGTCATAGCCCGCCGCCTTCAGATCGAAAAAGCCACCGAAGCCGCCAAGCTCCGCATCGGCGCCGGGGCGGCGTGTCGCTTTGGCCAGGGGGGCGATGGCGCGCACCAGCGCATTACCCGCCGCGATGTCGACGCCAGCCTTGGCGTAGCTATAGGATTCGGTCTCGTTCATGGCTCAGCGCCCTAGAGGCTTGACGGATTTTATCAAGGGCGGGGCGGTGGGCGGCAGTGTTCCGGGGTTGGGCCAATGTCGGGCAAGGGCTGTCGATGGCGCTTGGCATGGCGGGCAAATCTCGCCAAAAGGGCGCGCGTGAACCCAGTCCGATCCGTCCTTACGACCCTTCGTCGTCCATCCTTGCCGTCCGGCGCATCCCTTCGCCAGATTCTGCGTCTGCTTGGCAGGCCGGCGCAGATCATCGGCGCGATCATGCTCGGCCTCGTCGCCGCGGCGCTGTTTGCGCAGATGGAGGGCGAACGCGGCGTGCCGCCGATCGCCAGCGGCGGCGATTTCGAAGTGCAGGGCGTCAAGGTGGATGTCGTTGCCAAGGATGCGGACAGCGCTCGCCATGCCGGCTGGCAGCTGGCGCAGCGTCGCGCCTGGCAAATGTTGTGGACTCGCGCCCACGGCGGAACCGGCGCACCCGGCCTGTCCGATTCGCAGCTGGAAGCGATGATCTCCGGCATCGAGATCGAATATGAGCAGGCCGGGCCTAGCCGTTATGTCGCGACGCTCGGCATATTGTTCGATCGCGCGCGCACGGGGCAGTTGCTGGGTGTGTCCGGCAATGTGATGCGCTCGCCGCCATTGCTGGTGCTGCCGATCCTGTGGGATGGCGGTTCGGCGGTCTCCTATGAACGCACCAATGAATGGCAAAAAGCCTGGGCACGCTATCGCACCGGCGACAGCGCGATCGACTATGTCCGCGTCGCCGGGTCGGTCGCCGATCCCATCCTGCTGAATGCGGGGCAGGCCGGCCGTCGCAGCCGCCTGTGGTGGCGGGTTCTGCTCGACCAATATGGCGCGGCCGATGTCGTCATCCCGATCGCCCGGCTCAACCGGCAATGGCCCGGTGGTCCGGTGACGGGCACCTTCACCGCGCGCTATGGCCCGGACAATATGCTGATCGGCAGCTTCGCCCTGCGCGCGACCAGCGACAGCGCGATCCCGGCGATGATGGATGAGGCCGCGCGCCGGGTGGACGAACTATATATCCGCGCGCTCAATGATGGCCGCTTGCGCCCCGACCCGTCGCTCATCATCGAGGAGCCGGTGGACCCTGACGCCTTGGCAATCGAAAATGCCGCCGACCTGCCGGTCGAGACGATCGATCCGGCCGCGGCTACATCGGGTGGCAGCTTCTCGGTTCAGTTCGATACGCCCGACGTCGGATCTGTGAGCGCCGGCGAGGCGGTCGTGCGGTCGATCCCCGGCGTCCGCTTGGCGGCGACGCGCAGTCTGGCGCTGGGCGGTACGTCGGTCATGCAGGTCAGCTTCGATGGCACGGTGGATATGCTGCGCACCGGGCTTGCGGCGCGGGGCTATACCGTCACCGTCAACGGCACGACGCTGCGCATCGCCCGCCGCGCCGCGCCAGCCGCCGCGTCTGGCGCGACCATCGGGGGCCAATGAGCCAGATCAGCCTGCCGTTCGATCGGCCGGAACATGGGGCCGGGGATTTCCTGGTGAGCGAGGCAAACCGGGTCGCCGTGCGGCATCTGGAAGGGTGGCAGGATTGGCCCTTGCCGATCAGCGTACTGACCGGGCCGGGCCGGTCGGGCCGTTCGACGCTAGGCCGCCACTTTGCGGCGATGAGCGGGGGCAGGGTCATCGACGACGCGCAGGGGCAGGATGACCGCGCTCTGTTTCATGCCTGGAACGAAGCCAAGACCGATCACCGCCCGCTGCTGTTGATCGGCGACGATGCGCCTGCCCAATGGACTGTAGCGCTGCCCGACCTGAGATCGCGGCTCGCCGCCGTGCCGCATGTGACGATTGGCGAGCCCGACGAAATGCTCGCCCGCGCGCTGATCGAGCGGGCACTGGGCCGGGCCGGCGCGCGCTATTCGGCTGATTTGCCCGACTGGCTGCTGCACCGAATCGAGCGTAGCTATGGTATGATCGCGGCGGTCACGCGGGCGCTCGATGACGCCGCTTTGTCATCGGGACGCAAGATTTCTGTCCCACTGGCGAAAGAAGCCCTGCAAGCGGCGGGCTTTTTGCCTATAGTTTCGACCGATCCCGCGTCCTGAACCCAGCGAGACCCCAGTGGCCCAAGCCGACATCTCCCCCAGCCTGCCCCAGCCCGGCGACCGCTATTTCAACCGGGAACTGTCCTGGCTGGCATTCAACCAGCGCGTGCTGGAAGAGGCGATGAACCGCGCGCATCCACTGCTGGAGCGGTTGCGCTTCCTGTCGATTTCGGGGGCCAATCTCGACGAATTTTTCAGCGTCCGCGTCGCAGGCCTCAAGGGGCAGCAATTGCAGGATCTCGACATGCGCTCGGCCGATGGGCTGACCCCGGCGCAGCAACTGGCCGCCATTACCGATGAAAGCACCCGGCTGATGGAGGCGCAGCAGAAGGTATGGGGCGCGCTCCATAGTGAACTGCGCGAAGTAGGCATCGACGTGATCGGCCCGGCGAGCGAGCTAAGCCCGGATTGCGAAAGCTGGCTGCGCGAGCATTTTCTGACGCAGATTTTCCCGATCCTCACGCCGCAGGCGCTCGACCCGGCGCACCCCTTTCCCTTCATTCCCAATCAGGGGCTGTCGATCGTCTTCGATCTGGAACGGCTGTCGGACAAACAGCCGATCCGCGAACTGGTGATGATCCCGTCCTCACTCGCCCGCTTCGTGCGCATGCCCGGCGACCCGGCGCGCTTCATGGCGCTCGAAGCGGTGATCCGCCGCATGTCGGGCGAGCTGTTCCCCGGCTATCGCGTCCGCAACAGCGGCGTATTCCGCATCATCCGCGACAGCGACATCGAAATCGAGGAAGAGGCGGAGGATCTGGTCCGCTATTTCCGCAGCGCCATCAAGCGCCGCCGGCGAGGCCGTGTGATCCGCATGGAAATCGAGGCGCGCATTCCCGAGCCGGTCGAGGAAATGCTCCAGGACATGACGCAGGGCCATGAGGCGATCGTCACCGAGGTGGAGGGTTTCGTCGGCATCGGCGATCTGGCGGGCATCGTCGACGCCGATCGCCCCGACCTCAAATTCGAACCCTATGCGCCGCGCTTTCCCGAGCGAATCCGCGAATATGGTGGCGATTGTTTCGCGGCGATCCGGGCGAAGGACATCGTCGTCCATCACCCGTATGAAAGTTTCGACGTCGTCGTCGCCTTTCTGAAACAGGCGGCGCTCGACCCCGATGTCGTTGCGATCAAGCAGACGCTGTATCGTGCGGGCAAGCAATCTGCGGTCATCCGCGCGCTGATCGATGCGGCGGAAGCGGGCAAGTCGGTGACGGCGGTGGTCGAACTGAAAGCTCGCTTCGACGAGGAGCAGAATCTGTTCTGGGCGAACGCGCTGGAACGGGCGGGCGTGCAGGTCGTCTATGGTTTCATCGACTGGAAGACCCATGCCAAGATTTCGATGGTCGTGCGGCGCGAAGGCGAGCATTTCCGTAGCTACTGCCATTTCGGCACCGGCAATTATCATCCCGTGACCGCGCGGATTTACACAGACCTCAGCTTCTTCACTGCCGATCCGCGCTATGGCCGGGACGCGGCGGCGCTGTTCAATTACATCACGGGCTATGTCGAGCCGCAGCGGCTGGAAAAGCTGGTGATGTCGCCGCGCGACTTGCGCGACCGGCTATGCAGCCTGATCGACGCGGAAATCGACCATGTGCGCGCCGGGCGGCCGGGCACGATCTGGGCCAAGATGAATTCGCTGGTCGATCCGGCGCTGATCGAGAAACTCTATGCCGCCAGCAATGCGGGGGTCGAAATCGACCTGATCGTGCGCGGCATCTGTTGTTTGCGGCCGGGCGTTGCGGGCATGTCGGACAATATCCGGGTCCGGTCGGTCGTCGGCCGCTTTCTGGAACATAGCCGCATCGCCGTGTTCGGCAATGGCAAGGCGCTGCCCAATAATGGCGCGCTGGTGTTCATCAGTTCGGCCGACTGGATGCCGCGCAATTTCGACCGGCGAGTCGAATTTCTGCTGCCGGTCGGCAATCCGACCGTGCATGACCAGATTCTCGATCAGGTGATGGTCGCCAATCTCATCGACACCGAACAAAGCTGGGTGCTGGAGGCCGATGGTCATTATCAGCGCGTGGAATCGGGGGACAAGCCGTTCAACCTGCATCGCTATTTCATGACGAACCCGTCGCTGTCGGGTCGTGGCGCGGCGCTGGGCACGGCGGCGGCGGTGCCCACGCTTCGCCTGCGCGGGCGGGGCTGACCCGCGCATGAACTCCATGCTGAGCCGGGTCCGCGCGCTGGCCGAGACCGCCTCATCGCCAGTGCCTGCGACCGCCCGCATGGCGATCATCGACATCGGGTCGAACAGCGTGCGGCTCGTCGTCTATGACGGGCCACGCCGTATCCCCTTCATCCTGTTCAATGAAAAGGTGATGGCGGGCCTTGGCGCCTCGCTTGGCCGCACGGGCCGGATCGAGCCGGAAGCGATGGAGCGGGGGCTGCGCGCCATCGGCCGATTCGCGCATCTGTGCCGTGAAATGGAGGTAGAGGAACTGCGCTGCGTCGCCACGGCCGCGGTGCGTGACGCCGCCAATGGCGCGGAATTCATCGCCCGGACGGAAGCGATGGGCCTCACCGTAGAACTGCTTTCCGGCAGTCAGGAAGCGGTGGCGGCGGCACATGGCGTCCTGTCCGGCATTCCCGGCGCGGACGGCATTGTCGGCGATCTCGGCGGCGGCAGTCTGGAACTGGCGCGCGTGCGGGACGGGACGGTGCATCAAACCATATCGTTGCCGCTCGGCGTGCTGCGCCTGCCGCAGATCCGGGCCAAGGGCGCCGCCGTACTGGAGCGGATGGTGCATAAGATGCTGGCGAAGGCGGGCTGGGCGCCCGAACCGGGCTTGCCCTTTTACCTTGTCGGCGGATCGTGGCGCGCGCTTGCTCGCTTCGACATGCAATTGACCAATTTCCCGCTGCCGGTGGTCCATCAATATGAAATGCCCGCAAGCCGTGCCGAGCAACTGACCCGCATCGTGTCCCATGTCGGCCGGGCGCGGTTGAAGGGCATTCCCGCAATGACCGGCTCGCGCGTGCCGACCCTGCCCGACGCGGCGGCCCTGCTGTCCGTCATGGTGCGGCAACTCGCATCCTCCTCCCTCGTGGTTTCGGCCTACGGTCTGCGCGAGGGGCTGCTCTATGAAGATTTGCCCGCCGATGTCCGCCGGGCAGATCCGCTGCTGGTGGCGGCCGAGGCGGAGGGAGAGGCGCAGGCGCGTTTCCGTGGGCATGGCGACATGATCGAGCGTTGGATCGCTCCGCTGTTTCAGGACGAGGATCATGGCTGGCGGCGAATCCGCAGGGCCGCCTGCCTGCTCGCGGATGTCGGCTGGCGGGCCAATCCCGACTTCCGCGCCGAACGCGGGGTGGAAATCGCGCTGCACGGCAACTGGGTCGGGATCAATGCGGCGGAGCGCGCGGTGCTGGCACAGGCGCTGCACAGCAATTTCGGCGGTGGGCTGACCCCGCCTGCGGGACTGGAGCAGCTCGCGACGCCTGACATTCTGCGCCGCGGTGCGCTGTGGGGCCTCGCCATCCGGTTGGGTCAGCGGCTGTCGGGCGGGGTCGAAGGACCGCTCGCCGCGTCGCGTCTAGAGCTGGACGGGGACATGCTGAGGCTGAGGTTGGGAGGGGCCGATATCGACCTCTATGGCGAGGCGGTGGAGCGCCGCCTGCGTCATGTGGCGCAGGCCATGGGCAAAAGTTACGAGATGACTCCCTGATCTAAGAGTTTGTTTGGAAATGCGCGAGCAAGCGCATTTCGGCCGGTGCGGATGGGCCGCAAGGCGCATTGCCAAACAGACTCTTAGGCCCCCGCCAACTTGCGGCGGCGCGTCATTGGTCCTATGCGCCCGCGCATGACCAGCAAATATGATCCCGATCCCGCGCTGCTTGCCAAGGCCGAAACCCTTGTCGAGGCGCTGCCCTATATGCAGCGCTATGCGGGCCGAACCTTCGTGGTCAAATATGGCGGCCATGCGATGGGCGATCCGGAAGCCGCGCGCGATTTTGCCGAAGATGTCGTGCTGATGAAGGCGGTCGGCATCAATGTCGTCGTCGTTCATGGCGGCGGGCCGCAGATCGGCGCGATGCTGAAAAAGCTGGGGGTCGAATCGAAATTCGTCGGCGGCCTGCGCGTCACTGACGCCGAAACCGCGCAGATTGCCGAAATGGTGCTGGCCGGTTCGATCAACAAGGAAATTGTCGGCTGGATCGCGGGCGCGGGCGGCCGGGCAGTCGGCATTTCGGGCAAGGACGGCGGGCTGGTCCTGTGCGAAAAGGTTGCGGGCCGTCGGGAGGCCGATCCCAATTCGGGCATCGAGCGCAATGTCGATCTGGGGTTCGTGGGCGATCCGGTGTCCGTCGATCGTCGCATCCTCGACACGCTGACGCAGGACGGCATCATCCCCGTCGTCGCGCCGGTGGGTATCGGCGCGGACGGCCACACCTACAACGTCAATGCCGATACGATGGCGGGTGCGATCGCGGCGGACCTCAAGGCGGCGCGCTTCTTCCTGCTGACCGATGTCGCGGGGGTGCTGGACAAACAGGGGCAGTTGCTGACCGATCTCGATCCGGCGGCGATCCATGAACTCCAGTCGGACGGCACGATCACCGGCGGCATGATCCCCAAACTCGAAACCTGCGTGCGGGCAGTCGAGGGCGGCGTGGAGGCGGCGGTCATCCTGGATGGCCGGGTGCCCCATGCGATGCTGCTGGAAATATTCACCGATCGCGGCGCGGGAACGCTGGTGCGGCGCTGATCGCCGCCCATATGGCGTTGGTCGGTCGCGGCTTGTGGGCCGGGGGCGCCCTCGGTTAGAAGCAGCGCATTCAATTTGGAGACGGCATGGCCTACGCGCTCTATCAGATCATCATCATCCTGCTCGACGTGCTGTGGTGGATCATCATCATTCAGGCGATCATGAGCTGGCTGATCGCCTTCAACGTCATCAATACCCATAATGATTTCGTGCGCATGATCATGGTCGCGCTCGACCGGATGACCGCGCCCATTTATAATCCGATCCGCAGAATTCTGCCTGATCTGGGCGCGCTCGACCTGACGCCAATGGTCGTGCTGCTTGCCATCCTGATTATCCGGCAGGCGGTATTGCCGCCCTTGTTCGGGCTGGTTTGACGGTCTGGAGCAGCGACGGCGACGATCTGCTGCTCTCCGTCCGCCTGACCCCCGGCGCGAGGGCTGACGCGGTCGGCGGGTGCTGGACGGATGCGCAGGACGCACAATGGCTTTCCGCCCGCGTTCGCGCGGTGCCGGAAAAGGGCAAGGCCAATATCGCGCTAATCGCCTTGATCGCGCGGGTACTCGATTGGCCGCGCGCCACGATTTCGCTGGAATCGGGCGACACCAACCGGCTAAAGCGGCTGCGGATCAGGGGCGGCGGCGCGGCATCGGCCGCTCTGGTCGCTCTCATTGACGCCATGACCGATCAGGGGACGTAAGGGATGACCATCGGCAAGATTATCGACGGCAAGGCGTTCGCCGCCACGGTGCGCGACAAGGTGGCCGATGGCGTCGTCGCCTTCGTCGCGCAGGCGGGGCGCAAGCCCGGCCTCGCGGTCGTGTTGGTGGGGGAAGACCCGGCCAGCGCCGTCTATGTTCGTAGCAAGGGCAAGATGACGCTCGCCGCCGGCATGGAAAGCTTTGAATTCAAGCTGCCCGCCAGCATCGGCGAAGAGGAACTGCTCGACGTGATCGAGGAGTTGAACGCCGACGAACGGGTCGACGGCATCCTCGTCCAACTGCCCTTGCCCGAGCATATCAACGAGGCGGACGTCATCACCGCCATCGATCCGGCCAAGGATGTCGATGGCTTCCACGTCATCAATGCGGGCAAGCTGGCGACCGGGCAGGACGCGTTCGTGCCCTGTACGCCGCTCGGTTGCATCATGCTGCTGAAAGACGAACTGGGCGATCTGTCGGGGCTGGAGGCGGTGGTCGTCGGCCGCTCCAACATCGTTGGCAAGCCGATGGCGCAATTGCTGCTGGCGGAAAATTGCACCGTCACCATCGCGCATAGCCGCACCCGCGACCTCGCCAGCGTGGTCCATCGCGCTGATATCGTGGTGGCCGCAGTGGGCCGCGCCGAAATGGTGAAGGGCGAATGGATCAGGCCCGGCGCGACCGTGATCGACGTCGGCATCAACCGGATCGCCGATGGGGATGAGGGCAAGACCCGGCTGGTGGGCGACGTCGCCACCGCCGAGGCGCTGGCGCATGTCCGCGCGATTACGCCCGTGCCCGGCGGCGTCGGCCCGATGACGATCGCGGTGCTGCTGCGCAATACGCTGGTCGCGGCCCATGCGCGCGCGGGATTGCCGAAACCGGCGGGCCTGTGACCCGCAAGGGCGTCGCCATCCTTCTCATGGGCCTCGCGTTGACAGGTGCGCGGCCGCCGATGCGCTATCAGCCTGACCCAAGTTCCGTGATCGCCGCCGAGATCGCGTTCAACCGGCTGGCGCAGCAGGAGGGGCAATGGACCGCCTTCCGCGCGACGGCGGACAAGGATGCGGTCCTGTTCATGCCGCAGCGCGTGCCCGCGCAGACCTGGCTCAAGGGCCGGGCCGATCCGCCCGCGTCGATGGCCTGGTCGCCCTCGATCGTCTATGTCTCGTGCGACGGCAATCTGGCCGCGAGCACTGGCAACTGGAAGCGCGCTGACGGCAAAGTCGGTTATTTCACGACGATCTGGCGACGCGACAAAAAAGGCGCGTGGAAATGGATTGCCGACCATGGCGATACGCTAGCGACCCTGCGCGATACGGCCGACGAACTGACGGGTCGGGTCGCGACCTGCAAGCGAGGCACGTCGCCCCCCGATGACAGCCTGACATGGTCGGCGGAAGTCGCCCCCGATGGCAGCCGTCGCGTCATGGTGAAGATGTGGACCGGCGAAACCTATGACACCGTGATCGACGACAAGGTAGGCGCGGGGTCATGAGCGCGCTGTTCGTTTCCGCCTTCATCACCTTGTTCGTGGTGATCGATCCGCTCGGCTGCGCGCCGATCTACGCCAGCCTGACCACGGGCGCGAACGGGGCGCAGAGGCGCGCGATGGCGATCCGGGCGGTCGGCATCGCGGCGGCGATTCTGCTGGTCTTTGCGTTGTGGGGCAAGCAGTTGCTGGGCACGCTGGGGATCGCGCTTGGCAGCTTCCGTATCGCAGGCGGTCTCATGCTGTTCATGATCGCGATGGACATGGTGTTCGAAAAGCGCACCCAGCGGCGCGAGGATCGGGCGCAGAAGGTCGCCGAAACGCCGGAAGTCGAGGATGTCTCTGTATTCCCGATGGCGATGCCGATGATCGCCGGTCCGGGATCCATCGCCACGGTCATGCTGTTGATGTCGCGCGCCAACGGCATGATGGAGCGGGTGGTGGTGATGGGCGCGGTGGCGGTGACGCTGGCGCTCATGCTGGGATCGCTGCTGGCGGCGGGGCCGTTGATGGCGCTGCTCGGCAGCAAGATCGAGGCGGTCATCACCCGGTTGCTGGGGGTGTTGCTGTCCGCGCTGGCGGCCCAATTCGTGATCGACGGGCTAAAGGCGAGCTTTTGAGCCTGCCAGCCAGCTTGGCCGACAGGCTCAGATCAAACGGAGCGTTCCTTACCGCATATCGCCTTCGGTGACGGGAGCGATCTTGATTTCGACGCGACGGTTGGCGGCCTTGCCCTCTTCCGTCGCGTTGGACGCGATCGGCTGGGTCTCGCCAAAGCCGCGCGTCGCGATGCGGGCGGACTGGACGCCGTGGCTCACCAGATAGCCGGCGACCGACTGGGCACGGCGCTCCGACAGCGTCTGGTTATAGGCGTCCGAACCGTCGCTATCGGTGTGGCCATATACGTCGATATAGGTTTTGGGATATTGCGCCAGCACGGACGAGACATTGTTCAGCGTCGGCTGAAACTGCGGCTGCACCGCCGCGTCATTATAAGCGAAGGTGATGCCGGACGGCATGCGCAGGACCAGATTGTCGCCATCGCGAATCACATCCACGCCTGTCCCTGCGGTCTGTTCGCGCAGCTTGCGTTCCTGCCCGTCCATATAGGCGCCGATGCCCGCGCCAGCGACCGCGCCAATGCCCGCACCCAGAATCTTTTCGGTGCGGTCATGCCGCCCGCCTACCAGATCGCCGAGCAGATAACCGCCCAGCGCGCCGCCGATGCCGCCGATCGCCGCTTTGGAAATTGACCGCTGGCCTGTGTTCGGATCGGTCGTGCAAGCCGTGGTGGCGAGCATCGCCGCCAGTCCGGCCGCGCCCATGATCCTGTGAGAAATGCGCATGATATAGTCCCTCTTCTTGTTGACCCGCCGCGAACGGATGCCTCTCCAAATGGTCGAGCAACGGGCTTTGTTCCACAGCCGAACTGAACTGGCGATGAGGCCATGGTTGTGGAAATGAAAGATTTGCGGTTATAGGGGAGGGGACCACCATGGCCACGAACTCCACCCCATCGCTGACGCCCTTTCCCTGGATGGACCTCGTCATCATCCTTGCGCTCGTGGGACTGAACGGCCTGTTCGCCATGTCCGAACTCGCGATCGTGTCCGCGCGCCGGCCGCGATTGCAGGCGATGGAGAAGGCGGGGCGGCGCGGGGCACAGACCGCGTTGATGCTCGCGTCCGATCCGGGCAAGTTCCTGTCCACGGTCCAGATCGGCATCACCCTGATCGGCATCATCGCCGGCGCCTATTCCGGCGCGAGCCTGGGCGGACCGACCGGCCAGCGGTTACAGGCGCTGGGCGTGCCGGCGAATATGGCCGATTCGATGGGCTTTGCGGTGGTCATCGGCCTGACCACCTACGCCTCTCTCATCATCGGCGAACTGGTTCCCAAGCAATTCGCGTTGCGCGCGCCCGAGCCGATCGCTGTGCTGGTCGCCGCGCCGCTGCTGTGGCTGTCGAAGGTCACGGCGCCCATCGTGTGGATTCTCGACGGATCGAGCGCGCTGATCTTCAAGCTGTTGCGGCTCCAGCGCGAATCCGAAAGCCATGTGACGGCGGAAGAACTGCACCTGATCGTGGCCGAGGCGAGCCGGTCGGGCGTGATTGAGGAAAGCGAGCGCGCCATCATTTCCGGCGTCGTGCGGCTGGCCGATCGTCCCGTGCGGGAAGTGATGACGCAGCGGATGGACGTGGACTGGATCGACCTCCACGCCGATGATGCGACCATCCGCGCGCGGCTGCTGGAAACGCCGCATACCCGGCTGCCGGTGGGGCGCGGTTCGGTGGAGGATATCGTCGGCATCGTCCAGGCGCGCGATATTATGACGGCGCTTTTCCGCGGCGAACCGTTGAATCTGGAAGCGTTGATGCGCAAGGGCGAAGTCGTGCCCGATCAGGTCGATGCGATGGACGCGCTGGAGGTGCTGCGGCGCGCCGATGTGCCCATGGTGATGGTCCATGACGAATATGGTCATTTCGAAGGGATCGCGACGCCGGCCGACCTGTTGTCGGCGATCGCGGGACATTTCGCGTCTGATCGCGATGCCTATGACGAGCCGGATCTGGTCGAGCGTGAGGATGGCAGCCTGCTCGTATCGGGGCAGATGCCGGTCGACCTGCTCGCCGAGCGGATCGATATCGCGCTGCCCGAGGATCGCGATTATGCGACCGTTGCCGGTCATGTCCTGTGGCTGCTCAAACGGCTGCCCGAGGTCGGCGACTATGCCGAGGATCAGGGCTGGCGATTTGAGATCGTCGATATGGACGGGCGCAAGATCGACAAGCTGCTGATCGCGGAACGCTAAGCGCGCGGCTCGGGCTGGAACCTTTAAGGTGGCCCGCGTTTCATGCTAACCGGATCAGGTATTCCGTGGAGAGCGGCATTGAGCGACGAAGAGGTGCGCGGCGCCCTGACGAAGGTTCCTGCCGTCACATTGGGCTTCTGGGTCATCAAGATACTGGCTACCACCCTGGGCGAGACCGGGGGCGACAGTGTGACGATGAGCTGGCTGGGTGAAACCACGCCTAACGCAGCGCAATCCTGGCTCAGCGGCTATCTGGTGGGCACGGCGATTTTCGGATTCCTTCTGCTCGGGCTGGTGTGGGCGCAAATTCGCAGCAGGACTTTCCATCCCTGGCTCTATTGGGCGACCATCATCGCATCGACCATGGCCGGTACGACGCTCGCGGATTTCGCCGATCGATCGTTGGGTATCGGCTACATGGGAGGGTCGCTTCTTTTGCTGGCCTGTGTCCTGTCATCGCTGGCCCTTTGGTATCGCAGCGAAGGCAGCATATCGGTCAACAGCGTGGCGGGACCGAAGGCTGAATCCTTTTACTGGATCACGATTACATTATCTCAGACGCTGGGCACGGCGTTGGGCGACTGGATCGCTGACTCGGGCCTCGGCTATTCAGGCGGAGCGCTGGTGTTCGGGGCGGTGCTCGCCGTGGTGACTGCGCTCTATTTCTGGACCTCGGTCTCGCATGTGCTGCTGTTCTGGGCAGCCTTCATCCTGACCCGGCCGCTCGGCGCGACGGTAGGGGATTTTCTGGATAAGCCTGTCGCCAAAGGCGGCCTCGATCTCAGTCGCGCGTGGGCGTCCTGCGTACTGGCGATCGCTATCATCCTGCTGATCCTGGTCATTCCGCAACGGGCGGGACGGCATAGTCATTGAGTGGCTACGCGACCGCCATACCCGAGCGCGCAGACAAAAAGGGCGCGGCAATCGATGCCGCGCCCTTTTTCATTCTCCGCTGACCGGGTTCCCGGCCAAATCTTATTTGCTGGCGGCGTTATCCGCAGGAGCCGCTGCGTTTGCGCTGTTGGCGGTCGCATTGCCAGCGGCGGCATTGTCGCCTCCTGCGGCTGGCGCGGCGTCGGCGGCGGGCAGCGGAAGGTTGGATCCTTGCGTATTGAGCCAGGCGATGATGTTGGCGCGATCGACCGGGTTGCCGAGACCGGCGAAGGTCATCTTCGTGCCGGGCGCGAAATCACGCGGCGAAGTCAGCCAGTGGTCGAGATTTTCGAAGGTCCACTTGCCGCCCTTCTTCTTGAGCGCGTCGGAAAAGGCGAAGCCGCCCTTGCCCGCGCCGACTTCCTCACCGACCGTACCGAACAGATTAGGACCAATGCCATTGGCGCCGCCCTGATTGACGGTGTGGCATGCCGCGCACTTCGCGAAGACTTTCTCGCCCGCCGCGACGTCGGCCTTGGCCAGCAGCGTGTTGAGACCGGGGCCAGCAGCGGCGCCACCGGCGCCTTCGGCTTCCACGCCCTGAATGGCGTAACCCATTTCTTCGGGACGCTCGTCATGGAAATATTTCGAGCTGACGATCGCGCCGCCCAGGGCGACGATGCCCGCGAACAACGTCCAGCCCGCAATGGTGTTGAAACGATCGCCCATTCGCTCGATTTCCCTTGAATTTCTGTTCCGGCGGCTTGTTTTCGCGCCCCCTCTAGCGCGCTGCCATAATGGCGCAAGTGCGAACGCGCAAGCACGGACGACACAGATGCGCCCGCTTTTACTCATGCGTTTGCAACCGGCTTTCCCGACGTGTGCTTGCACATGAACGCCCGAGTGCCTAAGCGCGCAAGCCTCATGGAAAACTATCCTGCTCCTGCCCGCGTACTGGTCGCCGACATGGCGCGCGAGGCCGCCCTCGATCCCAGCCGCGCCGTTGCCTATCAGGGTGCGCCGGGCGCCAATTCTCATCTCGCCGCCCTTGGCTATGCGCCCGATTGCGTGCCGCTACCCTGCTTTTCGTTCGAGGATGCGATCGACGCCGTGCGATCGGGGCTGGCCGCGCGCGCGATCATCCCGATCGAGAACAGCCTGCACGGGCGCGTCGCCGACATGCATTTCCTGCTGCCCGAATCGGGTCTGGCGATCGTCGACGAATATTTCCTGCCCATCCGCCACTGTCTGATGGCGGTCGACACGACGCCCGTGAAGAAGGCGATCAGCCATCCGCAGGCGCTGGGCCAGTGTCGCCACTATCTGCGCGAGCGTGGTATCCAGCCGGTATCCTATGCCGACACGGCGGGCGCGGCCGCGCTGGTCGCGGAGGCAGGCACGCCCGGCGATGGAGCGATCGCGCCATACCTTGCGGCGGAACTCTATGGGCTTCGTCTCGTCGCCGAAAATATCGAGGATAGCGACGATAATATGACGCGCTTTCTGGTGCTGGCGAAGGAGCCGCAATCGCCGCGTGCCGGTGCCGGCCCGGTGATGACGACGTTCCTGTTCGAGGTGAAGAATGTGCCCGCCGCGCTGTACAAGGCGATGGGCGGCTTCGCCACGAACGGCGTCAACATGACCAAGCTGGAAAGCTATCAGCGCGGCGCGAGCTTTGCGGCGACCGAATTTTACTGCGATATCGAGGGGATGCCGGGCGACCCCGCGATCGATCGCGCGCTGGCAGAACTGGAATTTCACACCAAATCGGTGCGCCTGCTGGGCAGCTACCGGCAGGCGCGCGCTCGTACATAAGGGCGATGCGGGCCGTGACCCGAACGCGTGCAGCGGCTATAGGCCGGTCATGATCGGCGCTATCCTGATTTCCGCACTGGCCATGAGCGTCATCGTCGGCGTGCGCTATCTCCTGATAAGCGGGGGCTTTGCGCTGGCGACCAGACTGCGGCAACCGGGCCTGTATCGCGGGCTGGACCGGCAGATTAGGCGTGAAATCGCCTGGTCGCTGGCGTCGGCCTTCATTTACGGCATTCCGGCAGGGATCGTGGCGTGGGGATGGCAGGCGCGGGGATGGACGCAGATCTATTCCGATGTGCAGGATTGGCCGCTCTGGTATCTGCCGGTGTCGATCCTGCTCTACCTGCTGGCGCATGATGCATGGTTTTACTGGACGCATCGCTGGATGCACCGGCCCCGGCCTTTTCGCGTCGCCCATGCCGTGCATCATGCCAGCCGTCCGCCCACGGCCTGGGCGGCGATGAGCTTCCACCCATGGGAGGCGCTGACCGGCGCGGTGGTCATTCCCGCCCTTGTTTTTATGATCCCGATCCATGTGGGCGCGCTGGGCGCGGTGTTGACGATCATGACGGTGATGGGAGTGAGCAATCATATGGGATGGGAGATGTTTCCGCGCTGGCTGGTGCGCGGGCCATTGGGTGGCTGGCTGATTACCGCCACGCATCATCAGCGGCATCATGACCTTTATGCCTGCAATTACGGCCTGTATTTCCGGCTATGGGACCGGGCGTGCGGGACCGATCGTGGGCTTGGCGCATTCGGAGCGTCGGGCGCATGATGGCGCGCAAGTTGCTGGTCTGCGCCCTGATGGTGACGCTCGCGGGGGCCGCGCCGGGCGATCAGGCGCAGCCGTTGACGATGACCGTCGCGGGGCTGCGATCGACCAAAGGGCGAATCCTCGTCTGTCTCACGCGATCGCCGGATCATTTTCCGGATTGTTCAGGCGACTCCACGAGCCGGCATTTCAATCTGCCCGCGACCGGCGATGTGCTGGCCCTTGGCCTCACCGAACCAGGGGATTACGCCATTTCCATCATCCATGACGAAAATGGTAATGGCCGGCTCGACACCTTCGCCGGCATTCCGCGAGAGGGCGTCGGCTTTTCGCGCAATCCCGTACTGCGATTTGGTGCGCCGCGTTTTGAATCCGCGCGCTTTTCGCTCGGCGGCGCGCCGGTGAGGCAGGATATCCGCGTCAAATATTTCCTGTGATCCGGGGTGGGCGGAACCGTAACCCCGGCGAAACATTCTGAAGTTCAGTCGATATACAGGGTAACAGGGGCCAGTATGAATCCAATTCGTTCACTCACCGGGGCATTGATGCTTTCGGCGCTGTCCTGCGCAGTTCCAGCGCTCGCGCAGGATGATCCGCAGCACAGCACCCTGACCATCGGCGTCGGCGGCGCCTATGTCCCGAGCTATGAGGGGTCGGACGATTATCGCGCCATCCCGATCGCGCAGGCGCGCGGCAAGGTGCATGATTTCGCCTTCTGGACGCGCGGCACCAGCCTGTATGTCGACGCCATCCCCAATACCGACGATAACGGCGTCGATTTCGAGTTGGGTCCGGTGGTCAATGTCCGTCTCGACCGTACCAGCCGCAAGAGCATCAAGGATAATGCCGTCCGCGCGCTCGGCAAGCTGGACACCGGGATCGAGGTCGGCGGTTTCGTCGGCATCGGCAAGACCGGCGTGTTCACCAGCGCTTACGACAATCTGTCGGCGCGGGTCGCGGTCACCAAGGATGTCGGCGGGGCGCATAAAAGCTATGTCGTCACTCCGGCGATCGAATATGTGACCCCGCTGTCGATGACCACCTTCGTCGGTATCGGCGTGTCGGCCGAATATGTCGGCAAGAAGTTCGGCGGCTATTATTATGATGTCACGCCTGCGGGGTCACTGGCCAGCGGCCTGCCGGCCTATAGCCGCGCCGGGGATAAATCCGGATTCAAGAAAGTCTCGGCCAATCTTACCGCCGGTAAATCCCTGTCGGGCGATTTACGGCACGGCTGGGCGATCTTCGCGCTGGGCGGCTATTCGCGGGTGCTCGGCCGTTATGCCGACTCGCCGATCGTCGATATCGCCGGATCGCGCAACCAGTGGGTCGGCGCGATCGGTGTCGGTTACACTTTCTAGGCCGCGCCCATCCGGACTTGTGGCGGGAGGGTGACGCTTCCCATATTGCGCTGTATGGAAGCGGCGGCAATCCGCATGGCAGGAGATGAAAAGCGTGGCGACCCTGGGACTGAGCGACACTGAAAAGGCGCAGATCGAAGATTTTCGCCGCGACGTGGTGGACCCTTCGCGCACCCAGCTGGTGATCGTCGATTTCTGGGCCGAATGGTGCGGGCCGTGCAAGCAGCTTGGCCCGGTGATCGAAAAAGTCTGTGCCGATTACGCACCTAAGGGCGTCAAGCTGGTCAAGGTCGATGTCGATCAGAATGGCTTCATCGCCAGCCAGTTCCGGGTCCAGTCGATCCCGACCGTCTACGCCGTTTTTCAGGGACAGCCGGTCGCCGATCTCAGCCAGGCGCGGACCGAGGGGCAGCTCAAGCAGATGCTGGACCAGTTGCTCGCGCAGTTGCCGATCGAGTCCGAGGAAAAGTCGCAGGCGCAGGAAATCGCGCCCCTGATCGCGATGGGCGAAGAGACGCTGGCCGCAGGGGATGTGGAGCGGGCGCTGTCGATCTTCGATCAGATCGATGCCATGGTTCCCGATCATGCGGAGGTCGCATCGGGCCGGGCGCGGGCGCTGACGGCGCTCGGACGGCTGGATGAAGCAGAGGCCGTGCTGGAGGCTCTGCCCGCCGATGTCGCCAAGGATGCTATCGTGGATCGCGCGCGCGCGGCCCTTGCACTGGCACGCGATGCCCGTCCGGTGGCGGATCTGTCGGCGGTGGCGGCGAAGGTCGCCGCCGATCCCGACGATCATGAGGCACGATTCGAACTGGCGGGTGGGCTGATGGCCAATGGCGATCGGGACGCTGCGGCGGAGGCTTTGCTGGAAATCGTACGGCGCGACCGCGCATGGAATGAAGGCGCGGCGCGGGCGCAACTGCTGACCCTGTTCGAAGCGGTGGGCCTTGAAGATCCATGGGTGTCGGCGCAGCGCCGGCGGCTGTCGCAGATCTTGTTCGCCTGAAGGCCCGGCGATGGCGCGGGTTTCGATATTTCCCCTTTCGGGCGTGCTACTATTGCCGGGCACGGACCTGCCGCTGCACATATTCGAGCCGCGCTACCGGGCGTTGATCCACGATGCGATGGCGCGGGATCGGCGTATCGGCATGATCCAGCCGCGTGACGGCGGCCCGGTGCCGTCCCTGTTCGATGTCGGGTGCCTCGGCCATATCGCCCAGATCGAGGCGCTGAACGATGGCCGCTTCAATATCGTGCTGCACGGACTGGCGCGGTTTCGGGTCGTGCGCGAACTGCCGGTGGCCACCCAGTTCCGGCAGATCGAGGCGGATGTCGAGCAAGTGCTGGACGATCCCGACGACATATTGGCGGCGGTCGAGCGGGCGGCGCTGGAGCAGGAATCGCGACGCTTTGCGGCCGCGCTCGGCTATGTGGTCGACTGGTCGGCGGTGTCGCGGCTGGACGACGCGTCGCTGGTCAATGGCATAGCCCAGATCGCCCCGTTCGACGCCGCCGCCAAACAGACGCTGCTGGAAGCGGATTCGCTGCGTGAGCGGTCCGAACTGACGATCCAGCTGATGCAGATATTCGGCCGGATCGAGCGCGACGGCGGGGCGACGATGCAATGAGCGGGGCGATTGACCCGCAACTGCTCGCGCTATTGGTTTGCCCGCTGACGCGCACGCCGTTGCGCTGGGATGCGGAGCGGCAGGAATTGATATCCGACGCCGCAGGGCTGGCCTATCCGGTGCGGGATGGTGTTCCGGTGCTGATCGCGGCGCAGGCGCGATCTATTTGAACGCAGCGATGCATTCAACCTCGACTGGTGTGCCCAAAGCCAGGCCATTGGCGCCGAACGCGCTGCGGGCGGGAAGGCGCTTTCCCGCGAAATAGGCGAGATAGACGCCATTGAACCGCGGCCAGTCCGCCATGTCGTCCAGCATCACCGTGCATTTGACCACATCGCCGAAGTCGAGATCATTGCCGGCTAGGATCTTGCCGATCGAATCCATCGCGCTCCTGACCGCCGCATCGAATCCCGCGCCATGCCTGTCCATGCCTTCAGGAATCCGACCGATCTGGCCGGACAGGAACAGCAGGTCGCCCGCGCGCACGGCGGGCGAGTAGGGGAGTTGGGCAGGGAGGGGCGGAGGCGGGGAAGGCGGTTCGGCCAGGGCAGATGTGGCGGCGAAACCCAGAAGGGCGGCGAGCAGAGTCTTCATGATATTCCCTCTCCCCCATCACTTTCCTTCGCTACCGCTCCGCAGAAAAGGGGCCGGTCCTCTCGAACCGGCCCCCTTGCTATGACCTCGCTCAGAATTTGAAGTCGATGCGGGCGTAATAATAGCCGCCCGCCGACCCATAAGCGCCGTGGCCATAATAGGCGTTCCAGCTCGTCGTGCCATTCTCATACGGCGACTGACCGGGAAGCACGGTGACGCCGTTCAGCAGCTTGGGCATTTCCGGCCGCTTGTCGAACAGGTTGTTCGCGCCGACCGAGAAGCTGATATAATCGGTGAAATCATAGCCCAGTTCCAGATCGGTGATCCCGGTCGCCTTGACTACGCCGTCCCGCTCCAGCGACTGACCGTTCATCGCCGCCGCCGAAAGCGCGGAGCGAACGAGGATGCTGGTCTTGCCGTAGAAGGTCTGGCGCAGATTGGCCGAAAAACGTCCGGTGGTGAAGTTCACGCCCGCAACCACCTTATATTCCGGTGATGCGTCCTCGATATAGCTTTCGGACTGGGCGCTGAAGAGGGCGCTATTCTTGTTGTTGGTGATCTTGGTCTTGTTGTAATTCGCCGTCAGCGACAGGTCGAGCTTGCCGAAGTCGAGCGGCACGGCATAACGGGCGGCGAAGTCGATGCCCTTTGTTTCGGTATCGATCAGGTTAGTGAAGCTCGCCACGCCGAGCGTCTGAAGCCCGGTATCGAGCACGAGGCCGGTCGATGCGATGGCGGCAAGGATGTTTTCCGCGCCCGCCACCGGCAGCCCGCCCTGGATCGCGGGCAGCGATGCGGTGGCGGAAATCCGGTCCTTGATCTTGATATAATAGCCATCGATGGTGATCGCCAGCCGGGGAACCGGCCGCAGGACGATGCCTGCGGAGAAGTTGGTCGATTTTTCCGGACGCAGCGCGTTGAAACCGAGCAGCGTCGCGGCGGG
Source organism: Sphingobium sp. FG11 (assembly GCF_057809915.1). NCBI lineage: Bacteria > Pseudomonadati > Pseudomonadota > Alphaproteobacteria > Sphingomonadales > Sphingobiaceae > Sphingobium > Sphingobium sp. FG11. The sequence continues at coordinate 75,096 of NZ_JBMDKW010000004.1, read as the reverse complement.
CGAACCGGCCGGAAGCTGAAGCACGGCGCTGGTCGGGCCGACATTGACAGTCGAATAGAAAGATTCCGCCAATGTCGGAGCGCGGAAGCCGGTGCTGGCGGTGCCACGGATCGCGAACGCATCCGAAAAGTCATAGCGCGTCGTGATCTTGCCGATCTTGGTATCGCCAAAATCGCTATAATCCTCGTAGCGGCCGGCGAGATCGACGGTCCATCCTTCGACGGGCGTGGCGATCAGGTTGATATAGGCGGCCTTGGAACTGCGCGAATGGTTGCCGGCGTCGATGTCCTTGTAGCCGGGGAAGGACTGCACGCCTTCCTTGTAGGTGGACGCGAAGTCGCCGGCCATGATTTCATAGGTGTCGCGGCGATATTCGCCACCGAAGGCGAGCGTTAGCGGCGCGGCCATGCCGATCTCGAATTCCTTGCGGATGTCGAGCGTGTTCGTCAGCTGGCTGAGCCGGAACCCGCCATCATAGGCGGTGCTCGGTGTGTTGGGCGTGACGGTCGATCCGGGCGTTTGCGAGGCCTGATACGATTCGATCCACAGCGCGCGGTGGGCCGAATCTATCGTCCAGATCTTGTTCTGGTCATGGCCATAGGTGGTGCTGAGGTCGTAGTTCCAGCCGGACACTTCGCCCTTCACGCCGATGGTGAAGCTATATTCGGTCTGCTGCACCTTTTGCTGGGGCACCATGCCGAACGTGCCGGTGTCCGCGAAACAGGTGCCAAGGTTGGTCGGGCTGGCGCAGATGCGGTTGGGGGGGCGATAGCCCTGTTTGGCATAGCCGACCCGGCGGGACAGGTCGCCGAAGCTGTACAGTTCGATGCCGCCGAAATCATAACCCATATTGTAAAACAGGATGTTGAGCTGAGACTTGGCCTGGCCGCCATTGATGCCGTTCAAGTCCAGGCCGGCCCATGCGGGGTTGTAATAATTGCTGGTCGATGCGAACTGCCCCGCATAGACGCCCGCCGCGCCGACATAGGGTTTGCCGTCGATCGTGGACATCGTGACCTGGCCGGTGCCGATCGAGGTGTAATTCTGGCGCCGATGAAAGCCGGTCAGGTTGAAATAGCCGTCCTCGCCCAGTTTGAAGCCGACATTCCCCGAAGCGGAAAAAAGCTCGCCCTCGCTGTTATAATATTGCCCGCCCGTGACCTTGAAAGTGCCGCCGTCGGTCTGGTCCTTGAGGATGAGATTGATGGCGCCCGCGATCGCATCGGTGCCGTAGACCGCGGCCGCGCCGTCCTGCAACACTTCGATGCGCGACACGGCGTCGGGCGGGATGAGGTCGATGCTGGGGGCGGCGGACCCCTGAAACGGCCCGGCGATCACCTGAAGGATGGCGGAGCCGTGGCGGCGCTTGCCATTGACCATGACCAGCGTGTGATTGGGGCTGAGGCCGCGCAGGCGGGCCGACAGCGCGAAGTTCGACATGTCGGTGCCCTGCGTCTGGGCGGTGAAGGACGGGACCATCTGGGTCAGCGCCTGGTTGAGATTGGGCTGGCCGACATGGCTCAGCGCTTCCTGGCTGAACACCTGAACCGGCGCGGCGCTGTCTGCGGCCTGCATGCCAACGGCGCGTGTGCCGGTGACGATGATCGCGGCGCCTTCATCGGCCTGTGGCTCTTGCGGCGCCTCCTGAGCGATGGCGGCGCACGACCAGGACGAAGCGAGAATGAACGATAGTTTCAATGCGGATAGGCGCGTCATAGATGTCCCCTGTAACATTATGATGACAGGGGAGATGAACGAAGCGGCTGCGGCGAACCTCTACCGCAATGCACAAAATAGTCGAAAAATGCTAAATATTACACCGCATTTCCACACGATTGCTGACTATATTCAGCTCGCAAGCGCGGCATCGATGAGGGCGCGCGCTTCCTTGCCCTGCCAGTCCAGCGAGCCGATCACGCGCACCATTTCCTTGCCATGGGCGTCATAGATCACGGTGGTGGGCAGCAGGCCCGTGGCATAGTGAAAGCCGAATTGGTTGTCCGGGTCGGTCCACGCCTTGAGATGCGGCCAGGCATGTTTGGCGAAGAAGGGGGCGGCGACGCTCTTGCCCTGCGTGTCCTGCGATATGGTGAAAACGGCCAGCCCCCTGGGACCATATTCGGCGGCGATAGCATCGAGCGTGGGCATTTCCGCGACGCAGGGCGCGCACCAGGTCGCCCACAGGTTGACGAGCATCGGCCGCCCGGCCGCATCCTGCAAACGGGCGTCGCCGCCCGCCGGATCGCCAAAGCTGAAATCGGGGGCGGGGGTTCCCGCCTTGCTGCGGTCCAGCCGGTAGCTCGCCTCGCCTGCCTTGCCGCCAGTCGCTTCGCCGCCGGTCGCTTCGCCGCTGGTAAGGGATGTATTGGCTTGTGCGTCCGCTTGCCCTGGAGCCGGTGATTGCCTATCGCAGCCGCCAAGCCCGACAGCCAGGAGCAGTGTCATTACCGAGCGTAAGGAAGGTTTCACGGGAGCTGGCTCCAATAGCATGTGGGGCGGTCGGTTCGCGGCCGGGCCGGCTGCTGTCATGCGGGAGATAAATGCCTCCATCCCGTTCGACAAGCGATTGTGGCGGCAGGACATCGCCGGGTCGAAGGCGCATGTCGCGATGCTGGCGAAGCAGGGCATCGTTTCGGGCGAGGATGCGACGGCGATTGCGAACGGGCTGGACGCGGTCGCGGCCGAATATGAAGCGCGCGGCGTGCCGGTCGACCTCGACCTTGAAGACATCCATATGGCGACGGAATCGCGGCTAGCCGAACTGATCGGCCCGGCGGCGGGGCGGCTGCACACGGCGCGATCGCGCAACGATCAGGTCGCGACCGATTTCCGCCTGTGGGTGCGCGACGCCATCGAGGAGGTCGAAGCGGGGCTGACCGGGTTGCAGCGCGCGTTGCTCGACCGGGCGGCGGAGCATGCCGATGCGGTGATGCCGGGCTTTACCCATCTGCAATCGGCGCAGCCGGTGACGCTGGGTCATCATCTGATGGCCTATTATGAGATGATCCGGCGCGACCGCAGCCGCTTTGCCGATGCGCGCGCGCGGCTGGACGAATGTCCGCTGGGCGCGGCGGCGCTGGCCGGGACCGGCTTTCCGATCGATCGCCACGCGACGGCGGCGACGCTGGGCTTCGCGCGGCCGACCGACAATAGTCTGGACAGCGTGAGCGATCGCGATTTCGCGCTCGATTATCTGATGGCAGCCACGCAACTGGCGTTGCATCTGTCGCGGCTGGCGGAGGAGTTCATCATCTGGGCGAGCCAGCCCTTCGGCTTCATCAAGCTGCCCGACGCTTATTCGACCGGCAGTTCGATCATGCCGCAAAAGCGCAATCCCGACGCCGCCGAACTGGTGCGCGGCCATGCCGGGCGGATCATGGGGTGCATGAACGCGCTGTGCGTGACGATGAAGGGCCTGCCGCTCGCCTATTCCAAGGATATGCAGGACGACAAGCCGCCGGTGTTCGAGGCGCATGACCTGATCGGCCTGTCGATCGCGGCGATGACCGGGATGATCGGATCGGTGACGTTCCGCACCGACCGGATGCGGGCGCTGGCCGAAAGCGGCTTTGCGACCGCGACCGATCTCGCCGACTGGCTGGTGCGGGAAGGCAATGTGCCGTTCCGCGAGGCGCATCATATTACAGGGCGCGCCGTGGCGGCGGCGGAGCAGGCCGGGGTGCAACTCGCCGACCTGCCGATTGCCGCGCTGACCGCGATCGACGCGCGGATCGACGCGCGGGTTTATGCGGTGCTGACCGTCGATGCTTCGGTCGCCAGCCGCCGCAGCCATGGCGGCACCGCGCCCGATCAGGTGCGCGCACGGATCGCGCAGGCGCGCGGCGAACTGGAGGGCGAGGCATGAGGATCGCGAAACTGGCGATGGCGGCGGGATTGCTGGCTGGGCTGGCGGCCTGTGGCGGACGCCAGCCTTTGAAGCCGGTGCCGGGGCAGCCTTCGCCCGCCATCCCGGTCGGCGCGGAATCGCCGCCGACCGCCGCGCAACTGACCGAGCCGTCGGTGCAGGCGCGACCGCAGCGCAATGTCGAATTGCTGACCCAGTCGCGCAAGCGGGCGGACGATTATTTCGATCTGCCGCCTGAAAAAACGCCCTGAACCGCCTCCTGAGGACCAAAAGTTGGATCATTTCGAATATAGCGACGGCGTCATGCTGGTCGAGCAGGTGCCGATGGAAGCGATCGCGGCAGCGGTCGGCACGCCGGTCTATGTCTACAGCACCGCGACGCTTGCGCGTCATGTCGGCGTGTTTCGCGAGGCGCTGGGGCGGCTCGACGATCCGCTGATCGCCTTCGCGGTCAAGGCCAATCCCAATGCGGCGGTGCTGGCGACGCTGGCGAAGCTGGGGCTGGGGGCCGATGTGGTGTCGGGCGGCGAGTTGCTGCGCGCCGTCGCGGCGGGCATTCCGGCGAACCGCATCGTCTTTTCGGGCGTCGGCAAGACGGAAGCGGAAATGCGCATCGCGCTGGAACAGGGGATTTTTCAGTTCAATCTGGAAAGCGAACCGGAAGCCGAGATGCTGTCGCAGGTCGCGCTGTCCATGGGCCTGAGCGCGGCGGTGGCCTATCGCATCAACCCGGATGTCGATGCGGGCACCCACGCCAAGATTTCGACCGGCAAGTCGGAAAACAAGTTCGGCATTCCCTATGACCGGGCGCTCGCCTCCTATGCGGCGGCGCGCGACCTGCCCGGCCTCGATGTGCAGGGCGTCGCGGTGCATATCGGTAGCCAGTTGACCGATCTGGCCCCGCTGGAAGCCGCCTTCACCAAGGTCGGCGCGCTGATCCGCCAGTTGCGCGCGGCGGGGCATGATATCCGCACCGCCGATCTGGGCGGGGGCCTTGGCGTGCCCTATGATCCCGCCCTGCCGGTGCCGCCAAGCCCGGCGGCCTATGGCGAGATGGTGACGCGGGTGACGCAAGGGTGGAATGTCCGCCTGATGTTCGAGCCGGGGCGGGTGATCGTTGGCAATGCCGGGGCGCTGCTCTCGCGCGTCATCCGCGTGAAGGAGGGGGCCAAGGCGCCGTTCGTGATCGTCGATGCGGCGATGAACGACCTGTTGCGGCCGAGCCTTTATGACGCCTGGCACGATATCCGCGCGGTGCGGCCCGTCGGCGCGCGGCTGGCGTCCAATGTCGTCGGCCCGGTGTGCGAGACCGGCGATACCTTTGCGATGGGACGCGACATGGATCGGGTGGCGGCGGGCGATCTGGTCGCCTTCATGACTGCAGGGGCCTATGGCGCGACGATGGCCGGGACCTATAATAGCCGCCCCCTGACGCCCGAAGTGCTGGTGTCGGGCAACAAATGGGCGGTGGTGCGCGCCCGCCCGCCGGTCGAGGCGCTGATCGAGGGCGATAGCATTCCCGACTGGATCGCGGCGGACTGATGCACAGCCTGCCCGTCTTTCTGCGGCTGACGGGTCGGCCGGTGATCCTGACCGGCGCGGGCGAGGCGGCGGAGGCCAAGCGCCGTCTGCTGGAGCGCGCGGGTGCGCTGGTGGTGGGCGAGGAAGGGGCGGCATCGCTGGCGATCGTCGCTGATGGAGACGAGGCGGTGGTGGCGCGGTTGCGCGCGCGGGGCGTGCTGGTGAACGCGACCGACCGGCCGGAACTTTGCGATTTCACGCTGCCGGCGATCGTGGATCGCGATCCGGTGCTGATCGCGATCGGCACGGGCGGCGCGTCGGCCGGGCTGGCCAAGGCGTTGCGGCAGCGGATCGAGGCGCTGTTGCCCGCGCGGCTGGGGGCGCTGGCGACGGCGCTTTATGCGGCGCGGGACGCGATCCGGGCGCGATGGCCCGATGCGGGCGCGCGGCGGCGGGCGATCGACGCCGGACTGGCGGCTGGCGGGGCGATCGACCCGTTGGGCGCGGGCGTGGAGGGCGTGGAGCGCTGGCTTGCTGGCACGAGTGATGCGGGGCAGGGCGGACTGGTCCCGGTGCGGTTGCATTCGGGCGATCCCGATGACCTGACGCTGCGGATGGCGCGGCTGCTGGGGGAGGCGGACCGGGTCTATCATGCGCCGGATGTGCCGGATGCGATACTGGACCGGGCGCGGGCCGACGCCGCGCGCATCGGTGTGGATCAGCCACCCGCGGAGCCGGGGGCGGGCCTGTCGCTGTGGCTGGAGATGCCTTTATGAGCCGGGTGTTCGTGTTCGACGGCCATCAAGGGCAGGAGATGTCGATCGAAGCGATGCGGCAACGGCCCGAGCAGGCGCCGTTCAGCTGGATTCATATCGACGGCACGCATGAGGATGCGCGCGAGGTGGCGGAGCGCTGCGGCGATATGCCGCAGGCGGCGCTGTCCGCGCTGCTCGCCTATGAAACGCGGCCGCGCTGCACGATCATGGGGCATGGCGCGCTCGTCAACCTGCGCGGGCTGGGCACGGTCGAGGAAGATGAGGGCGATCCGCTGGTGTCGATCCGCATGTGGGCGGAACATGCAAGGGTGCTGACGGTCAGCCTGCGTCCGCTCGCCGCGCTGGAGCCGGTGGCCGCGCAAATGCGCGCCGGGGCGATTCGCGATCCGGGCGACCTGATCGCGGCCTTCGCGCAGGAGATTACCGAGGCGCTCGATCCCGAAATCGCCGAACTGGGCGATCATCTGGACGAGATCGAAAGCGCCCTGACCGAACATGGCGCGCCCGAAGCGCGCCGCCGGGTGTCGGATATCCGGGCGACCGCGATCGGCTATCGCCGCTTCATCGCGCCGCAGCGGCAGGCGCTGGAGCGGCTCTCGCTGGCCGATGCGCCATGGCTGCACCCCGACGACCGGCTGCATTTGCAGGAAGCGGCGGACAGGTGCGCGCGCATGGCGGAGGAACTGGAGGCCGTGCGCGAACGATCGGCGCTGGCGCATGAGGAATTGACCGATTTGCGGGCGGAGCAGATGAACCGGCAGGCGCTGGTGCTGGCGGTGGTGGCCCTGGTGTTCCTGCCGCTCACCTTCCTGACCGGCCTGCTCGGCATGAATGTCGACGGCATCCCCTTTGCCCATGAATCCTGGGCCTTCGCCGGGGTCGTCGGCATGTGCGTCGTGATGGCATTGGGCATTGGCGGCTGGTTCGCCGCGACCAACTGGCTGCGGCGCTGACGCTGGTTCAGGCGGCCGGGTTCAGGCGGCGGCGCTCAGCCGTTCGATCTGATCGTGCAGGGCCTGGATCGAGCTGACGAGGCGCGATCGATCCGCCTGCATCGCGAGCAATGCGTCGCGGGTTTCGCCCAGCTCCACCGCGCGGCGGGCGATGCGGGCGTCGAGTTCCGCATTGTGGCGTTTGAGCGCCCGCAGCTTTTCCGCTTTCGCAAATTGATGCCGCAGGCGCGCGTCGAGCAGGTCGAAGTCGAAAGGCTTGACGATATGATCGTCCGCGCCCGCCTCCAGCGCCGCCACGGCGGATGTGGCGTCCAGACGCCCGGCGATCATGACGAAACTGGCATTGTCGGCGAGGCCGGAGGTGCGGATCTTCTGCATCGTCGCCACCCCGGACAGCATCGTCATCCCCATGTCGATCAGGATGATGTCGGCGGGACGTGTGACCAGAATATTGAGCGAGACGAAGCCATTTTCGGCGAGGGCCACATCATGGTCGAGCTGCGACAGCCGTCGGCCGATCAGGCTGCGCGCCGTGGGACTTTCGTCGATCAGGAGGATGCGCAGGCGACGCTGATAATCCTGTGATTCCAGATCAGCCGGGCGGCGAAGCCGGCTCCGCTTGAAAATCGGCATGGGGACCCCTCATTGCATCGGGTCAATCTAGGAAGGCCCGGCAAAGAAATGGTTAACGTGAACGCGCGGGGTCAGCGCGCGTGGGCGCGCATGAACATGTCGGTCGCGAACACCGCATCGGCGAGGATCAGATCGGCCGGTGCTACATCGATCACCCCCCATACCAGTTGCTGGTGACAGCCCGACATCGCCAGCGTCATGAGCGCGCGTGCCGCCATCCCAGGATCGGGCGCGCTCAACTGGCCGCGATCGGTCGCTCCGGCGATGTAGGCGGCAAGGTGACTGCGGGTCTGAAGCGGGGCATGCTGATAAAAGATATTGCCCATTTCCGGAAACCGTCCCGCTTCGGACGAAACCAGCCGGTGCAGGGCGATCGCGTCGGGCGACGTCACCTTTTCCAGCAGGCTGACGCAGAAATGGCGCAGAGTATCCGCCACCTCCTCCCCCGGATCGAGAATCTGTTGCAGGCGCTGGCGATAATCATTGGTCATCCGGTCCAGCACGGCGGCGAACAGCGCTTCCTTGGAGGGAAAATGATTCCACAGCGTCCCCTTGGACCCGCCCAGGGTCGCGGCGATGCCCGACATGGTCGTACCCGCATAGCCACTGTCCATGAAGGACCGCGCGGCGACCGCCACTATAGCCTCGCGCCGTTCGAGTCGGCGCGCTTCCCGGCGGCTGATGGAGGAAAGGACAGGCGGTGTCATAAAAGCGTACTATATAGTACGATAATGTGGTTGACAAGGGATGGGGTGCGCGGCAAAGCCCGATTTCATACTCAATGGTACGGTTTGATATGTCGGTGAGTCGAATCCCTAATATGGTCCGTACCAGTGCGCTTGGCGCGACCCTCGCACTGCTGGCGGGGTGTGCTTCCATCCCCGATCTTGGTCCCCGGCCTGAGCTGCGTTCCGCCCAGAGCGTTGCCGCCATGCGCAGTCTGCCGGCGAGCGCCGCGGCCTGGCCGGGCGACGGCTGGTGGAGCGCCTATGGCGATCCGCAACTGGATCGTCTTATCGCCGACGGGTTGACGGGATCGCCCGATGTCGCGGCGGCCGCAGGACGCTTGCGCCGCGCGCAGGGACTGGCCCGGCAGGCCGGTGCAGCCTTGTTGCCCAGCATCGATGCGCGCGGCAGCGTGACCGAGGAACGGCAGAGCCTGAACAACGGTTTTCCCGATAATTTCAAGGGGTTCCTGCCGCAGGGATGGAACGACCATGGGATGGCCGCCCTTTCGCTCGACTTCGATCTCGACCTTTGGGGAAGGAACCGGGCCGCGCTGGCGGCGGCGACGTCCGAGCGGCGGGCGGCGGAGATCGACGTGGCGCAGGCGCGGCTGATGCTGGCGACCGGCATCGCCGAAGCCTATGCCGATCTGGCGCGGCTGTATGCGGAGCGCGACATCGTCCAGGGTGCGTTCGACATTCGAAGCGCGACGCGCGATCTGGTCGTCAATCGGGTCAGAAGCGGCCTCGATACGCGCGGCGACCAGCGGCAGGCGGAAGCGGGCGTGCTGTCGGCGCGGGCCGATCTCGCCGCCGCCGACGAGGCCATAGGGCTGCGTCGCAATCAGCTCGCGGCGCTGGTCGGCGCGGGACCGGACCGGGGGCTGGAGATTACGCGTCCGGCGCTCGCCAATCTCGTCCCGCGCGGCTTGCCCGCCGACGTCACGACCGATCTGGTAGGCCGACGCTCCGACGTTGCCGCCGCGCGCGCGCGGGCGCAGGCAGCCGCCAGCCGGATCAAACAGGCGCGCGCCGCCTTTTTCCCGGCGATCAACCTTTCCGCGCTGGTCGGGGTGCAGGCGTTGGGGCTGGACCTCATCACCAAAAATGATTCCATTTATGGCAGTGCCGGACCGGCGATCAGCCTGCCGATTTTCCATGGCGGCGCGTTGTCCGGTGAATATCGCGGCGCGCGGGGCGCCTATGACGAGGCGGTTGCCAATTATGACCGTACGGTACTGGATGCCTATCGGGAGGTGGCCGACGCCGTCACCAGCCAGAAGTCGCTCGATCATCGGCTGGCCGACGCCCGCGCCGCGCTGAAGGCGTCGCAGGATTCCTACAATGTCGCGCAACTTCGCTTCAAGGGCGGCCTGTCCACCTATCTCGACGTTCTGCTGATCGAGGAAAGGCTGCTTCAGGCGCGTCAGGCCGTCGCGCAACTGGATACGCGGGCTTTTACGCTCGACATCGCTCTCATTCGCGCGCTGGGTGGCGGTTTCGCCGCCGGCGACGCACTGCCCAAGGATCGACCCCATGGCTGACGCCGCGCCTGAATTTACCGCTGCCGACAAGGATGCCGAGGAGCGCGTGGCTGCCCAGGACCGGGCGCAGACGCGCAAGACCTGGCTGATCCGGCTGGCGCTGGCGGTGGCCGTCGTGGCGCTGGTCTACGGGCTTTGGTATCTGTTGATCGGCCGCAATCATGTCGACACCGACAACGCCTATGTAAACGCTGAAATGGCGCAGGTGACGCCGCTCATTTCCGCGCAGGCGATCGAGGTCGCTGTGACCGACACGCAGACGGTCAGGCGCGGCGACGTGCTCGTGCGGCTGGACCCCACCAATGCGCGGATCGCGATCGCGCAGGCGCAGGCCGACCTCGCCGAAGCGCGTCGCCGGTTCCGGCAGTCGTCGGCCACCAGCACGGCCCTGTCGGCGCAGGTGACGGCGCGCGGCGCGGACATTGCCCGCGCGCAATCGCAGGTCGCGGCGGCGCAGGCCGATTTCGACAAGGCGCAGGTCGATTTTCAGCGGCGTGAGGCGCTGGCGCCGGCCGGCGCGGTGTCGGGCGATGAACTGACGAGCGCGCGTAAATCCTTCATCGCGGCGCGGGCCGCGCTGGCCGTGGCGCAAGCGGGCGTGGCGCAGGCACAGGCCAGCCGGGGCGCGGCAAGCGGCGAACTGGCCGCGAACGATGCATTGGTCCAGGGTTCGACGATCGACACCGATCCGGCGGTGCAGGCGGCGCGGGCGCGGCTTGACAGCGCCAGGCTCGATCTGGATCGGTCGGTCATCCGCGCGCCGATCGACGGCATCGTCACGAAGCGTCAGGTGCAGGTCGGCCAGCGCGTCGCGCAGGGCGTGGCGATCATGACCATCGTGCCGATCGACAAGGTCTATATCGACGCCAATTTCAAGGAGCGTCAGCTGCGCCGGGTGAAAATCGGCATGCCCGCGCGCGTGACCGCCGATATCTATGGCGGGGACGTGGTCTATCATGGCCGGGTCGTTGGCTTTTCGGGCGGCACGGGATCGTCGCTGTCGCTGATCCCGGCGCAGAACGCGACAGGCAACTGGATCAAGGTGGTGCAGCGCCTGGCGGTGCGCATCGCGCTCGATCCCAAGGAACTGGCGGCGCACCCGCTGCGCGTCGGTCTTTCGACCGAGGTCGAGATCGACCTGTCGGGCGGCTGAGCATGACCGATTCGCTCACGCCCTGGGACCGGCTGTCCCCGCGCCAGCGGATGATAGCGGGATTCGTTCTGGCGCTGACCAATTTCATGGTCGTGCTGGACCTGACGATCGCGAATGTTTCCGTGCCGCATATCGCCGGCAATATGGGCATCTCGCCGGATCAGGGCACCTGGATCATCACATCCTATGCGGTGGCGGAGGCAATTTCGGTTCCGCTGACCGGCTGGCTGTCGCAGCGGTTCGGCGTGCTGAAAGTCTATCTGTTCGGGATGATCGGCTTCGGCATATTCTCCCTGCTGTGCGGTCTGTCGGTGACGCTGGGCATGATCGTCGTCTGCCGCGTCGGACAGGGGCTGTGCGGCGGTCCGCTGATGCCGGTGACGCAGACCTTGCTGATGCGGGTGTTCCCGCCCGAACAGCGCGGGCGCGCTATGGGCCTGTGGGCGATGACGACGATGCTGGCACCCGCGCTGGGGCCGATTCTGGGCGGCTTCATCAGCGACAACTGGAGCTGGCACTGGATCTTCTTCATCAATATCCCGATCGCGGTCGGGTGCGTGCTGGGCGGCTACGCGATGCTGCGTCCTGTCGATACGCCGACGCAGAAAAATCCCATCGACCTTGTCGGCCTGGGACTGCTGATATTCTGGATCGGCTGCCTTCAGGTGATGCTCGACATCGGTCGTGACCGCGACTGGTTCGGCGATCCTCTGATCGTGGCGCTCGCGATTTTCGCGGGGATCGGCTTTTGCGTGTTCCTGATCTGGGAACTGACCCACAAGCATCCGATCGTGGACTTGCGAGTGTTCCGCCATCCCGGCTTCACCTTTGGCGTGTTCGCTTTTGCGCTGACCTTTGGCGCCTATTTCGCGACCATCGTGGCGATCCCCCAGTGGTTGCAGCTGTCGATGGGCTATCCCGCCACGATGTCGGGACTTGTGACCGCCTTTACCGCGATGACGTCTGTCGTCATGGCGCCGGTGGCCGCGCGGATGATGGGCAAGGTGGATGTACGGATCATGGTGTCGGGCGGCGTCGCCCTGTTGTGCGCCATGGCGATGCTGCGATCCGGGTGGTCGACATCCTCCGACTTCTTCACGCTGTCGCTGCCGCAATTCATCCAGGGCTTCGGCATGTCGTTCATCATGATCCCGCTGACCGGCCTGACGCTGAGCGCGGTCGAACCGCACGAGACCGCGTCGGCGGCGGGGCTTCAGAACTTCCTGCGCACCTTCGCCATCGCCATATCCACTTCGCTGGTGCTGACATCGTGGGGCAATTCGCAGCGCGTGTCGCATAATGAGCTGGCGGCGACGTTGCAGCCCGGCGACGTTCAGGCGCAGCTCGGCTCGCTGGGCATGTCAGCCGAACAGAGTCGCGAGATGATCGGCAATCTCGTCGATCAGCAAGCGACCATCGTCGCGCTCGACCATACGTTTCAGCTTTGCGCGGTCGTACTGGTGATCGTGTTCGTCATCATCTGGATGTTGCCCAAGCCCAAAAAGGGCGGCGGGGTCAGCATGGGCGGTCATTGATACAGGGTGATGTGCCCGCGCCGTCAGGGGCTTTGTTCGAACGCCGCCAGATCCTCGGGCCGGTTGATATTGGGCAGGACGAGACCGGGCAGAGCGACGATCCGCGCCTGCACCTGGTCGATCCAGCCGAAGATCGAGCGATTATTGTCGGCCGCGAGATGCGCGTCGAGCAGGGGCGCCAATGCGGCGGGCCAGTAGCCGAGCAGGGGCTGGCCTAGCAGGATCGCGGGACCAGCGCCGATCAGCGCCGGGGCCAGCGTGGCGGGATAGACCGGCATGTCGCAACCCGTGGTCAGGATCGCTTCGAAACCCTGTTCCTGCGCATGATGAAGCGCGGCGTTGAGGCCACCCAATGGTCCCATATCGGGGGCCGGACGATCGGCCAGACTTTCCATGCCGTCATGGCTGCGGCCGCAGATGACGATCGCCTCGACATGCGGGGATAGCGACGCGATCGCATGGTCGATCAGGGTGCGACCGTCGGGCAGGCGGGCGAGCGCCTTGTCACTGCCGAACCGGCTGGAACGACCCCCGGCCAGAATGGCGCCGAGCAGGCGCACCGGCCCGCTTATTCGCCGAAGGCGCGGGGCGCGGCGTCGATCACGCTGATGCCGCCCGCATTGACCTGGGACACTTCGAGCGCGCGTTCGGCCACGCCGTTGCGGGTGAAGCGGAATGCACCGTCGATGCCGGAAAAGCCACCGCCGTCGCGCAGGCGCGCGGCAGGGAAAGGCGAGCCGGGCTGCCAGTCGCGCGCGATCCGCACCGTCAGCAGCACGGCGTCATAGCCGAGCGAGGACAGGCGGAACGGCGCACCGCCGAAACGGGCGCGATATTTGCTGGCAAGCTGGCGATACAGCCCGTCGGACACGCTGGCGAACCATGCCCCGCGCAGCGCCGGGCTGGCGGCGATGGCGTTATCCGTATTCCATAATTCGGTGCCCAGCAGTTGAGCGCTCGCGCCGCCATTCTTGCGCACGATCGGCGCGATCTGAAGCGCGACGCGGCCCGAATCGGCGATCAGCAGCGCGTCATAGCTGGAGGAGGACTGAAGTTTTTTGACCGCCGCCGTGATCGACGCGGGTGAGCGATCGAAGCTCTGCATCGACACGACCGTGCCACCCGCCTGCTCGACGGCGCGCAAGAGGGCGGTGCCGGACCGCTCGCCATAGGTGCCGTGCGGGACCAGCGCGGCGAAGTTCGACAAGCCCCTGGCGCGGGCGAAGCCGACGACGCGCTCGATCGACTGATTGGGGTTGTAGCCCATCAGATAGACGCCGTTGCCCGCAATGCTGACATCGTTGGAAAAGCTGATGACGGGCACGCCGGCGCGCGCGGCGATCGGACCGATGATTCGGGCGTCCTCCGCCATCAGCGGGCCGAGGATCAGGCGATTGCCTTCGGCCAGCGCCCGGTTGACGGCGGCGGCCGCGCCGAGATTCGTGTCATAGGTGGTGATGCGGATCTTTTCCGCCTTCGTATCCATCAGCGCGAGCGTGGTCGCGTTGGCAATGGACTGGCCGACCCCGGCATTGGCGCCGCTCATCGGCACCAGCAGCGCGATCCGATGCCGCGCGGTGTCGGTCGGCAGGCCCTGCGTCGTATCAGGCCCGGTGGGGCGCGTGGGACCGGACGGGGTGGTTGTGGTAGGTCCCTTGGGCACGATCGTCTGGCAACCCGCGACCATCAGCGCGCCCGCAGCGAGCAAAATCCGCGCGCCCTGTTTGATGACCGCAAACATGCCTGCTTGCCGGGGGGCATCCGTCTCTGTCATCTGGCGTCCTTATGGAAACTGCTTCTGCGCTTGAACCTGGCCTTTACATCGTCGCGGGGCCGATCGGCAACCTTGGAGACCTAACGCCGCGCGCGGCGGAAATCCTGCGGCTGGCCGATGTGATCGCCGTGGAAGATACACGGGTGAGCGCGCGATTGCTGCGCGCCGCCGGGTCCGACCGGCCGATGCTGCCCTATCATGACCATAGCGCCGACCATGTCCGCGCGAGGCTGGTCGACCGGATGGCGGGCGAATCGGTGGCGCTGCTGTCGGACGCGGGCACGCCGCTGATCTCCGATCCGGGTTACAAGCTGGTGCGCGACGCGCGGGCGGCAGGGCGCAGGGTGACGACGCTGCCCGGTCCCAGCGCCGTGATCGCCGCGCTGACGCTGTCGGGCCTGCCGACCGACCGTTTCCTGTTCATGGGATTTTTGGCGTCCAAGGCGAAAGCGCGGGGCGATGCGCTGGACGAGGTGGCGGCATTGCGCGCGACGCTGGTCTTTTACGAAAGCGGGCCGCGCCTGTCGGAAAGCCTGTCGGCTATGGCCGCGCATCTGGGCGACCGCGAGGCGGCGGTGTCGCGCGAGATCAGCAAGACCTTCGAGGAGACGGTGACGGGCAGCCTGAGTATATTGTCCGCCCGCTATGCCGATGCGCCACCCAAGGGCGAGATCGTCGTCGTCGTGGGACCGCCGGGCGACGCGCCGCCCGCGAGCGCGGAGGATGCCGACGCGGCGCTGCGCGAGGCGCTGACCCGCTTGCCGGTGTCGAAGGCGGCGGGCGAGGTTGCGAAGAAGCTGGGGCTGGATCGGCGCGCGCTGTACGACCGGGCAATGGAACTCAAAGGATGAAGCGCGCCGTCCCCGCGCGGCTGGCGGCGGAACGGCGCGGGCGGCAGGCGGAACGGATCGCCGGATGGTGGCTGCGCCTCAAGGGCTGGCAGATCGTCGGGCGGCGAATGCGCACGGCGGCGGGCGAGGTCGATCTCGTCGCGCGCAGGGGCGCGATGCTGGCATTCGTCGAGGTGAAGGCGCGGGCGAGCGGGGCGGACCTCGCTCTCGCCATCGACGAGCGGCGGCTGGCACGGGTTGCGGCGGCGGCTGAAATCCTGTGGCACGAACTGGCGAAACCGGGCGACGATATGCGAATCGACGTCATCCTCCTTGCGCCGGGCCATCGCCCGCGCCATCTGGCCAATGTCTGGCATGGGGGGTAGCAGACCTGCCCTTCGAACGGATCATGATTGGAAGGGCCTGAAATGACGCAACTGAACCCGCTGACCGTCGCCGTGCAGATGGACCCGATGGAAGGCATCAAGATCGGCGGCGATTCGACCTTCCACATCATGCTGGCGGCGCAGAAGCGGGGGCACCGGCTTTATCATTATCTCGCGACTGACCTCACCTATCGCGAGGGCCGGGTGGTGGCGAAGGCGCGGCCGGTGAAGGTGCAAAAAGTCGAGGGCGATCATTTTGCGTTCGGCCCGGTCGAGACGATCGACCTTGGCCGCGACGTCGATGTCGTGCTGATGCGCCAGGACCCGCCGTTCGACCTGTCCTATATCACCGCGACGCATCTGCTGGAGCGGGTGCAGGCCGAAACGCTGGTGGTGAACGATCCGGCGGCGGTGCGCGATGCGCCCGAAAAGCTGTTCGTGCTCGATTATGCGCGCTTCATGCCGCCGACGATGATTACGCGCGAACTGGACGAGGTGAAGAGTTTCCTCAAGGAGCATGGCGAGATCGTGGTCAAGCCGCTCTACGGCAATGCCGGGACGGCGGTGTTCCATGTCGATGCCAAGGGCAAGAACCTGTCGGCGCTGGTGGAACTCTTCAAGGCTTCATGGGTCGAGCCGTTCATGGTGCAGGCCTTCATTCCCGGCGTCGCGGAAGGCGACAAGCGCATCGTGCTGGTCGATGGCGAGGTCGCGGGCGCGGTCAATCGCATTCCCGGCGCGGGCGAAATCCGGTCGAACCTGGCGGTCGGCGGATCGGCGGCCAAGACCGAATTGACCGAGCAGGAATGGGAAATCTGCGCGGCGATGGGGCCTGAACTCAAGCGACGCGGGTTGCTGTTCGTGGGCATTGACGTGATCGGCGGGCAATGGCTGACGGAGATCAACGTGACCTCGCCCACCGGGATCGTGTCGATCGATGCGTTCAACGGCACGGACACCGGCGGCATGATCTGGGATGCGATCGACGCCCGGCTTGCCGTACGTGCGGCGACCTGACGCCTTGACGCCATCATGACCGACTGGGTGCTGCGGCTGATCGATGCTGGCGGATATTGGGGTATTTTCCTGCTGATGGTGCTGGAAAACGTCTTTCCGCCGGTCCCGTCCGAACTCATCATGGGCATTGGCGGCATTCGCGTCGGTCAGGGGCGGATGGCGATGGAATGGCTGCTGCTGGCCGGGACGCTCGGCACGACGGTGGGCAATTATTTCTGGTATCTGGTCGGGCATATATTGGGCTTCGCTCGGTTGAAGCCGCTTGTCGATCGCTATGGCCGCTGGGCGACGCTGGAATGGAAGGATGTCGAGGCGCTCGACCGGCTGTTCGGCAAATATGGCCAGATCGTCGTGTTCGTGTTCCGCTTTCTGCCCGCCTTCCGCACGATGGTGTCGCTCCCCGCGGGGCTGTTTCGCATGGGACATGTGCGCTTCCTGCTATGGACGGCGGCGGGGGCGCTGATCTGGAACGTCATCCTTGCTTATGCCGGGGTGGTGCTGGGGCGGAATTTTCACGATATCGACAAATATGTGGGGCCTGCCGCGACGGTCTGCATCGTCGGCGCGGTGCTGCTCTATCTGTGGCGGCTGGCGACCTGGAAGCCCCGCGCCGGGCAGTGAGCGGTCCGATCGCTCAGGCGCGGGGATGGGCGTTGCGATAGACGTCGAGCAGATGCGCGGCATCGACCTCGGTATAGATTTGGGTCGAGGACAGGCTGGCGTGGCCGAGCAGTTCCTGCAACGATCGCAGGTCCGCGCCGCGCCCGAGCAGATGGGTCGCGAAACTGTGGCGCAGCGCGTGGGGCGTGGTGCGATCCGACAGGCCGAGCCGCCCGCGCGCGCCCTGCACGGCGCGGCGGATGAGAGCGGGTGACAACGGCCCGCCGCGTGCGCCACGGAACAACGCGGCGTCGCGCTCGACCGGGAAGGGGCAGAGCGCGACATAGGCGTCGATCGCCCGCGCGACCTGTGGGAGTAATGGCACTTGCCGTGTCTTGGCGCGCTTGCCGGTGACGCGTAGCGTGTCGCCAAGCGGCAGCACCGCGCCGGTCAGCCCGGTCGCCTCGCCGATGCGCAAGCCCGCGCCGTAAAGCAGCAACAGCACCGCCCAGTCGCGCGCGCCGATCCACGGCAGGCGGGCGGTTTCGGCGATATCCCCCGCTAGCGCGACCGCTTCGTCGGGGGAGATGGGGCGGGGCAGGCCGCGCTTGACGCGGGGGCCTTTCAGTTGTGGCACGCGCGCATCTTCGCCGCCGATGAATCGAAGGAAGCCGCGCACGGCGGAAAGCTCGCGCGCGGCGGACAGGTTGCCGATCCCGTCCATGCGGCGCGCGGTGAGAAAGGCGCGCAGATCGGCCTGATCGAGCCGGGCGAGCAGTGTCGGTGTCACTTCCTCCCCCCGATGCTCCTGAAGGAAGGCGATCAGCCGTTCGGCCGTGGCCATATAGGCGCGCACGGTATGGACCGAACGCCTGCGATCGAGCGCGAGATGGCGCCGCCATTGTTCGGGAAGCGGAACAGACATGGCGCGGGACGATAGGGCAATCCGCGCGGGATGGGAACGGATCGTGCAACGGAGCAAGGGAATTAGGTCAACCCCCTTGACCATTCCCCCGTTGCGGCGCAGCATCCGTCCATGGCGACTCCTTCCTCCGCAACCGCAATCACGCAAAATCCCGACATCCGTTATCTCGGGCGGCTGCTGGGCAATGTCATTCGCGCCTATGGCGGCGACAAGCTGTTCAAGCAGACCGAATATATCCGTGCCGCTTCGGTCGACCGGGCGCGCGGGGTGCAGGGCGCGGACTTTGCGGATACCGGGCTGGATGCGCTGAGCCTGGACGATACGCTGAGTTTCGTGCGCGGGTTCATGCTGTTTTCGATGCTCGCCAATCTGGCGGAGGACCGGCAGGGCGTTGCGGCGGAGCCGGGGGCGGATGTCGCGTCGGCGCTGGCGCGGCTCGACAGCCACGGCATCGGCAGGGACAAGGTGCTGGAGCTGCTGTCCCACGCGCTGATCGTGCCGGTGCTGACCGCGCACCCGACCGAGGTGCGGCGCAAGAGCATGATCGACCATCGCAATCGCATCGCCGCGCTGATGGCGTTGCGAGATGCGGGCCGTCTTGAGACCGAGGATGGCGAGGATCTGGACGAGGCGATCTGCCGTCAGATCGCGCTGTTGTGGCAGACCCGCCCGCTGCGCCGCGAAAAACTGGTCGTGAGCGACGAAATCGACAATGTCCTCACCTATTTCCGCGACATCTTCCTGCCGGTGATGCCGGCGCTTTACGCCCGCTGGGAGCGGGATCTGGGCGCGCGGCCGCCAAGCTTCCTGCGCGCGGGCAACTGGATCGGCGGCGATCGCGACGGCAATCCGTTCGTGCAAGCGCCGCAATTGCGCGCGGCGCTGGGCAAGGGGTGCGAGGCGGCGCTCGGCCATTATCTCGACGCGCTGCATGCGCTGGGGGCGGAACTGTCGCTGTCCACTGAACTGGCGTCGGTGCCGCAGGCGGTGCTGGACCTGGCGAACGCCAGCGGCGACGCATCGGCCAGTCGCGTGGATGAACCCTATCGCCGGGCGATCAGCGGCATCTATGCCCGGCTCGCGGCCAGCTATCAGTCGCGGGTCGGTAAGCCGCCGATGCGCCCCTCCGCGCTGAAAGGCGAACCCTATGACGGCCCGGCCGATTTCCGCCGCGATCTCGTGGTCGTCGCGCAGGGGCTGGCGAGCGAGGGCGATGGCGCGCTCGCGACCGGCGGGGCGCTAGGGCGGCTGATCCGGGGGGTGGAGACGTTCGGATTCCACCTCGCCACGCTCGACATGCGGCAGAATAGCGATGTGCATCAACGCGTCGTGGCGGAATTGCTCAAGGTCGCCGGGGTCGAGGCGGATTATGCCAGCCTCGACGAATATGCGCGGATCGCGCTGTTGCGGCGGGAACTGGCGAACAACCGGCCGCTGGGCGCGCCCTATTCGGATTATTCCGAAGAAACGGCGAGCGAACTCGCGATCGTTCATGCGGCGGCGGAGGCGCACCGGCTCTACGGGCCGCAGTGCATCACCCATTATATCATCTCCAAGGCGGAAAGCGTGTCCGACCTGCTGGAGGTCAACCTGCTGCTCAAGGAAGCGGGGCTGTGGCGCGCGGCGAGCGGCGATCATGGCCCGAGCGCCGCGATCATGGCGGTGCCGCTGTTCGAGACGATCGGCGATCTGGAGGCCGCGCCGCAGATCATGACCGCCTATTTCGGGCTGCCGGAGATTGGCGGCATCGTGAAGGCGCGCGGCCATCAGGAAGTGATGATCGGCTATTCCGACAGCAACAAGGATGGCGGCTACATCACATCGACCTGGAGCCTGTTTCAGGCGAGCCGGGCGCTTGCCCCGGTGTTCGAGGCGGCGGGAACGCGGATGCAGTTGTTCCACGGTCGGGGCGGCGCGGTGGGGCGCGGCGGCGGCTCCAGCTTTGCCGCTATCCAGGCGCAACCCAGGGGCACGGTGCAGGGTCGCATCCGCATCACCGAACAGGGCGAGGTGATCGCGGCGAAATTCGGCACGCGCGATGCGGCGATGGCCAATCTGGAGGCGACGACCAGCGCGACCATCCTCGCCAGTCTGGAGCCGGAGGGGATCAGCGACCGGGACGCCGCGCGCTTCGCCGCCGCGATGGACTCGCTGTCCAAGCGGGCCTTCGCCGCCTATCGCGACCTTGTCTACGGCACGGAAGGGTTCAAGGAGTTTTTCCGCCAGTTGACCCCGATACAGGAGATTTCCGGCCTCAAGATCGGATCGCGTCCCGCCAGCCGCACCAAGAGTACTCGAATCGAGGATTTGCGTGCGATCCCGTGGGTGTTCAGCTGGGCGCAGGCGCGGGTGATGCTGCCGGGATGGTACGGGGTCGGCCACGCCCTGTCGACGTTCGAGGACAAGGCGCTGCTGGCCGACATGGCGCAGAACTGGTCATTCCTCAAATCCGCGCTCGCCAATCTGGAGATGGTGCTGGCGAAATCGGACCTTGGCATCGCCGCGCGCTATCTGCCGTTGGTCGAGGATCAGGCGCGCGGCGCGGAGATGTTCGCGCGGATCCGCGACGGCTGGGCGCAGACCCATGACGGGCTGCTCGCCGCCACCGGCCAGTCACGGCTGCTGGAGAAGAATCCCGCGCTGGATGAATCGATCCGGCTGCGCCTGCCCTATATCGAGCCGCTCAATCTGTTGCAGGTCGAACTGATGAAACGCCATCGCGGTGGCGAGGACGATCCCCGGATCAAGGAAGGGATCGAATTGTCGATTAACGCGATCGCGACGGCCCTGCGCAACAGCGGGTAAGGGGTAGGCCAGCCCGCCCTTGTATTTCGCCGGTGAATGGGCACATGAGATCGCATGGCAACCCCTTTCGATCCGGCCGATCTGCCGACAGGCGTCCTGATG
The DNA here is from genome assembly GCF_057809915.1 of Sphingobium sp. FG11. Taxonomy (NCBI): domain Bacteria; kingdom Pseudomonadati; phylum Pseudomonadota; class Alphaproteobacteria; order Sphingomonadales; family Sphingobiaceae; genus Sphingobium; species Sphingobium sp. FG11. Next base: position 53,952 of record NZ_JBMDKW010000004.1, on the reverse strand, counting down.
CAACTGACCCCGCTGGTGGGGCGGGTGCTGGCGCCCAATCCCTCGCCGTTCACCTATAGCGGCACGCAGACCTATCTGGTGGGCGGTGTCGACGTTGCGGTGATCGATCCGGGTCCGGACGAGCCGGCGCATCTGGATGCGCTGGTCGCGGCGATCGCCGGGCGGCCGGTGACGGCGATCCTGTGCACCCACACGCATCGCGACCATAGCCCGGCGGCGCGGCCGTTGCGCGAGAGGACGGGCGCGCCGGTGATCGGGTGCGCGCCACTGACGCTGGACGATGACGGGCCGCGCGCCGACGCCGCCTTCGATCCCGACTACGCGCCCGATCGCGTGCTGGCGGATGGCGAGCGGGTCGATGGGCCGGGCTGGGCCATTGAGGCGGTGGCGACGCCGGGGCATACATCCAACCATCTCTGCCTCGCGCTGTCGCAGGAGCAGGCATTGTTCACCGGCGATCATGTGATGGGCTGGTCGACCAGCGTGATCTCGCCGCCCGATGGCGACATGGCCGCCTATATGCGCTCCATGCAGCGGCTGCTCGACCGGACCGACCGCGTCTACTATCCGGCCCATGGCGATCCCATCGAAACGCCGCAGCGGCTGGTGCGCGGCATGATAGGGCATCGCAAGCAGCGCGAGGGCCAGATATTGCGCTTTCTTGGCCGCCATGGCGCGAGCCGCATTCCGGACATGGTGGCGGAGATGTACAAGGGCGTCGATCCCCGGCTTTATGGCGCGGCCGGGCGCTCGGTGCTCGCGCACCTCATCGATCTCGACGGGCGGGGAATCGCCGCGCCGCTGGACGACGGCCGATGGCAGACGCGCTGAAGCGCTATGGCGCACCGATCGCCGGCGCGCTGTTGATCCTGTTTATGGGCGCAGCGATGCTGATCGGCTGGCAGCGCTATGATCGCGACTATGTGGTGAGCGTCGAGGATGACGGTTCGGCGGTGACGAAGGTCATCGCGGCGAAGATTGCGGGCGTTTCCAGCCTGAAAGTCGCTGACCTGAGCGGCACGATCCAGTCGACGGCGCAGGATGTGCGCGGCTTTGGCCTGCTCAAATCCGGTCAGGTCGCCAAAATGCCCTTCTCGGTCGATTATTTCATCGATGCGGGCGGCATTGGGGCAGGCGCGCTGGAATGGAACCGGGCGACCCGGACGCTGATCGTCAATGCGCCGGACGTGAAACCGGGGCGCGCCAATATCGACGAAAGCCGCCGCTCGCTGGTGCGCACCAACGGCCTGTTCGTGACGCGGCAGGCGGGCGAGGAACTGAGCCGCCGTGCATCGGCCCATGCGCAGGCGCGGGCGGAAGCGGCGGCGCGATCGCCCGAGCGGCTGGCGCAGGCGCGCGACCATGGCCGCGCGGCGCTGGTCAGACTGATGGCCGCGCCGCTCGCGGCGGCGGGATTTGGCGATGTGCGCGTGATCGTGACCTTCCCGCCCGAACGAGGCAGCCACGACCGCGAGCGGTGGGACGTGACGACGCCGGTGAACGAGGTGCTGGCCAACCGGCGGCAGGGCGGCTAGGGCGCGAGATCGAGGAGTATTGGGACATGAACGCATTGACCGGCATCCCGCAGGGGCTGGACCTGCGCGCCGAGATCGACCGGCTGCGCAAGGAGCGCAACGCCGTCATCCTGGGCCATTATTATCAAAGCCCGGAAATTCAGGACCTGTCCGATTTCGTCGGCGATTCCCTCGAACTGTCGCGCAAGGCGGCGGAGACCGATGCGGACGTCATCGCCTTTTGCGGCGTGCGCTTCATGGCGGAGACGGCCAAGATATTGTCGCCGCAAAAGATCGTGGTGCTGCCCGATATGGACGCGGGCTGTTCGCTGGAGGATAGTTGTCCGCCCGCGCAGTTCAAGGCGTTCCGCGAGGCCCATCCCGACCATATCGCATTGAGCTACATCAATTGTTCGGCCGAGGTGAAGGCGTTGTCCGACATCATCGTGACATCATCGTCCGCCGAAAAGATTCTGGCGCAGATCCCCAAGGATCAGAAGATCATCTTCGGCCCGGACAAGCATCTGGGCGGGTATCTCAAGCGCAAGCTGGGCCGCGACATGCTGTTGTGGCCGGGCGTGTGCATCGTGCACGAAGCGTTCAGCGAAACCGAATTGCTCAAGCTGAAAGCACAGCATCCCGACGCGCCGATCGCCGCGCATCCCGAATGCCCGCCCTATATCGTCGATCATGCCGATTATGTCGGATCGACCAGCGGCATATTGGATTTCGCCAAGACGATGCCCGGCGACACGCTGATCGTCGCGACCGAACCGCATATCATCCACCAGATGGAAAAGGCGGTGCCGGACAAGCATTTCATCGGCGCGCCGGGCGCGGACGGCAACTGCAACTGCAATATCTGCCCCTATATGGCGCTCAACACGATGGAGAAGCTGTATCTCTCGCTCCGCGATCTGACGCCCCGTATCGAGATGGACGAAGGGCTGCGCCTCGCCGCGAAGAAGAGCCTCGACCGCATGCTGGAGATGGCGAGCGCGACGGTCGGGCAGGGCGATCTGGGCGCGCGGTGAGGGTATGAGCTTTTCCCTGCCCGGTTTCGACCTCGACGCCTTCGTCGTCGCGACGCTGGCCGAGGATCTTGGTCCCGATGGCCGCGACGTGACGAGCGAGGCCGTGATCCCGGCCGATGCGATTTTCGACGGCGTGATGGATTCGCGCGATGCGGTGACGCTGGCGGGGCTTCCCATTGCCGTCGCATTTTTCCGCGCGCTCGATCCGCAGGTGGAGATCGAACTGCTGGCGCGGGACGGCGATCGGGTGGCGGCGGGGACCGACATCATGCGCCTGCGCGGCAAGGCGCGGGCGATGCTCACCGCCGAGCGGTCGGCGCTCAACACGGTGCAGCATCTTACCGGCATCGCCACGATGACGCGCGCCTATGTTGATGCGATATCGGGGACTGGCGCGACGTTGCTGGACACGCGCAAGACCATTCCGGGGCTGCGGGTGCTGGAGAAATATGCGACGCGCATGGGCGGCGCGACCAATCATCGCATGGGTCTGTGGGATGCGGCGATGATTAAGGACAATCATGTCGCCGTCGCCGGATCGGTCGAGGAAGCGGTGCGCCGCGCCGCTGCCGCCGGCATCGCCAGCATCATCGTGGAGGTCGATCGCGTCGACCAGATCGAACCGGCGCTGGCCGCTGGGGCCACTCATCTGCTGCTCGACAATATGGATGCGCCGACGCTGCGCGGCGCGGTAACGCTGGTCGGCGGGCGCGTGCCGACCGAAGCATCCGGCGGGGTCACGCTGGAAACGATCCGGGCGAAGGCGGAAACCGGCGTCACATACATCAGCGTCGGTCGACTGACCCAGTCCGCCCCGGCCGCCGATGTCGGGCTGGACTTCGCTTATGGCTAGGGCGCTGCTCGCGCTTGCCACATGGGGCCTGATCGCGATGCCCGGCATGGCTATGGCGCAGGCGGCGATGTGTCGCCTGCCTGGACAGATCGACCGGCCGACGATCGAGCGACCCAGCAAAGCGGAGCCGCAACGCATAACGGCCATCGGCGGTTATACGCTGGCGCTCACATGGTCGCCGCAATATTGCGCAACTGCGCCGAGGGGCGGTCGCGACGCCTTTCAGTGCGGCGGGCGCAATGGCCAGTTCGCTTTTACCCTGCATGGCCTGTGGCCAGATGGCGTAGGGAGGGCTTGGCCCCAATATTGCCGCGCGGTCGATCTTTTGCCGCGTAGCGTGATCCGCGACAATCTATGTTCCACCCCGTCGGCACAATTGCTCCAGCATGAATGGGCCAAGCATGGTTCGTGCATGGCGAGCCAGCCCGATCTCTATTTCAACCTGTCGCGCACCTTGTTCCAAACGCTCCGCTTTCCCGACATGGCCTGGCGGGCGCGCCAGTCCGCGCTGACTGTCGGTGCGTTCGCCGAAGCTTTCGCCCGCGCCAATAAGGGGATGAAGGCGAATATGATCCGGGTGACGACGACGCGCGATAACTGGCTGAGCGAGGTGTGGCTTTGCATGGACAAGGCGATGGAATATGCGCGCTGTCCGACGCGGGCAGGTGCCGCGTCTCCAAACGCGCTGCTGAAAATCGCCCCCGGCCCGATCATCCTGAACCGCCCGATGGTGCGGCCGGATGGAATGACGGCAGCACGCCCTGCGCCGCCGAAACCGAAGCGCGATGCTCAAGCCGCGAAAAAAGCCCCGCAAAATGCGCTGCCACCCCGACGTCCGGCCTTGATTCTGAATCTCGATCCCAAGGTTCAGCCGCTGACCAATAGCGCCGTACCCTGATTAGGCGTCGATCGTCACGGTCGAAGGATGATGGCGGTCGAGATGGCGGCGGATGATCCGCAGATTCTTCGAATTGGACTTGAACAGAAAGTCGAAAATGTCTCCGGCAAAGGGGATTGCGCCGACCAGCGTATCGACCCCCACATTCGCGGCCATGCGCGTGAGCTGCCATTTCGACATGCCAAGGTTGCGGGCTTCCCAGACGATCCAGGCGCCCATCGCCGCCGTCGCGATGTCTCCGACCACCGGCACCAGCCCCACGAGGCTGTCGAGACCGACGCGGCGGTTGGTGCCGGGAATGACGAACAATCCTTCCAGCACCGCTTCCATCGCCTCGATCCGGCGGCGAATGGAGGCAGGATCGCGCCCGAAACCGGGCATGTCCCGGACGGCGCGATCAAACTGGTTCGGCGAGATCGCCATGAGCGCATGATCCTTTGAGCGTGTTGGGAAGAAACGTTCCCCTGGGCTAAAAGTGCCCGATCGACGCCCTAATTGGTGCCGCGCAGCAAGTGGTTCAATGGGTGGCGCGCGCGCGGCGAAGGGGTGAAACCGTCCAGGCGGCGCGAAACGAGCGACCATCGGACGGGCGCACCCAGCGGGATATAGCCATTATGCGCCTGAATCAGCGCCTCGGCAGCGGCGACCCCGGCCATGCGCTGCGCGATCGCGCCGGTCCTGCTGGCCTCCCGCATCGCAGCCTCCGCCTCCGGGCTGCAAGAGATGCGCCGCGCGCAGCCGACCCGGCCCAGATACCAGAGCGCGCTGTCATAGGCAGCGACTTCGTCGATCAGGCGCAGATCGGCGTCATCTTGCATGGCTACCCGGCGGACTGTCAGGCCGACGGCGCGCAGGTCGCGGTTGATTGATGCGAACAGCAGCCGCGATCCCGCACCGGAGGGCAGCGCGATGCGCAGCACCGGCGGGTCGCCATGCGCCGATCGCCACCGATCGACCGTGGCGCGGGCCTGGATCTGGCGGTCGGGCATCGCCAGGCCAGCCCATGGTGGAGCAGATGGCGCGCGTGGCAGGTCAAGCTGCTGCGGCAGGATCTGGCTGGTCACGGTCCAGCCGCCCATGGGAAAGAGCGTGGCGAGCTGGTCCCGGTCGATCGCCATGTTGATCGCCTCGCGCAGACGATCGTCTTTGAGGAGCGCACTGTCCTGCGCCACCGTGAGGCCGAGCAGGCCCTGAACCGGATCGAAGCGGACGGCGTCGCGATCGACCCCGGCGGCGGCCAGCAGCGGCAGATCGGTCAGGTGGCCGCCCAGCAACAGGGCGGAATAGCCGTTGCTGAAGCGCGCGATGGCGAGCGCTGCGCGTTCGGCGCGGAGAATGAGAGTCTGTCCCGCCGATCCGCTTTCGGGGTCGGTCCCGTCGCCGGGCTGCGCCTCGGCGGGTTTGAGGAGCAGGCCGCCGGGTCGCCGCACGGGGCGAAAGGGTCCGGCGCCGCTATCGCGCGACAGCAGCGCCATCTGCGGCTGCGCCAGCATCTGGAGCAGGAAGGGGCGCGGCGCGGCCAGCCGGATTTCGATCACCTCGCCGGTCATCGGCACGACGGCCTCCACCGCGTCCAGCGGACCCGCCGGGTCGATCCGGCGCAGCGCGGCGATCCGCGCGGTCAGGATGCGGGCGACATCGGTGGCGGTCACACGCGCGCCGTTACCCCACACGGCGCGGCGCAGGCGGAATATATAGCTGCGTCCATCCTCCTCGACGATCCAGCGCTGGGCGAGGGCGGGCAGGATTTCACCGGCGGCATCGAACGCGACGAGGCCCTGCGCGGTCGCTTCGAGGAACAGTTTCGCGCCCGGATCGGGCAGGTTGGGCAGCGGGCGGGTGAAATCGTCGCGGTCGCCGATCACGCTGACGACGATCGGTCCCTTGTCGCTGCGGTCGGAGCAGCCGGAGGCGTACAGCGCTAGACTTGCGAACAACGCGCGGGCGATGCCGGATCGCAGGATGGGAAGAGACGGCATGATGGTTGTGAGGAGTAGCGCGGCGCGGCGGCCCCGCCAACCCGCCGGGCGAGAATAGATGGAGCGCCTATTGCCTGCACTCGCGCGGGCGGACATTCTGCGACCATTGCTACGAGGCGAGGGAGGATCGGCATGACGCTTATGGCAGGGGCGGCGTTGGCCATGACGGTGATGATGGGGACTGCCGGCGCGCAGGAGCAGAGCACGGGCAAGGGCGCGGATCAGGCCGCGCAGGCGCGGGCGCTCGGGCAGTGCATGGTGCTGAAATCGACCGGGGCGGATCGGCTGACTGTTGCGCGCTGGTTCCTTTCGGCGATCGCGTCCGCGCCGCAGGTTGCGGGCGTGGCGACGCTGCTGCCGGGGCGGAAAGTGGAACTGGACAAGGGTATGGCGGCCCTGTTCACGCGCCTGATGGCGGTCGACTGCGCCAGGGAGGCGCGGCCTTTGTTCGCCGCGCAAAATGCGGGGGAAAGCTTTCGTGTCGCGGGCGAAGCGCTGGGTCGGGTGGCCATCAGCGAACTGCTGAGCAATCCGGAGGCGAATGCGGCGCTCGGCGCTTATGCCCAATATCTCAAGAAGGAGGACTTCAAGAACGTGCTGCCTTGAAGCGGTCTCAGGAAAAAGGGCGCCGCCGCATATGCGGTGACGCCCCTGTTCCGGTCCGGCCCGTCCTCGCGAACGGGCTGGAAAACCAGCTTACTTGAGTTCGACGGTCGCGCCGGCGTCTTCAAGCTGCTTCTTGACCTTCTCGGCCTCGTCCTTGTTCACGCCTTCCTTGATCGCCTTGGGAGCGGACTCCACCAGCGTCTTGGCTTCGGTCAGACCCAGGCCGGTGATGGCGCGGACTTCCTTGATGACGTTGATCTTCTTGCCACCGTCGCCGGTGAGGATGACGTCGAATTCGGTCTGCTCTTCAGCAGCCGGAGCAGCGGCGGCAGCGGCCGGGCCGGCGACGGCGACGGCAGCAGCGGCGCTAACGCCCCACTTTTCTTCCAGAGCCTTCGACAGCTCGGCGGCTTCGAGGACGGTGAGGGCCGAAAGCTGATCGACCAGTGCGTTGATGTCTGCCATGATTATTTCCTTCTAAACGGGGCCAGCCCCGCGATATGTTGTAACGATTACAGGAAGTTGGTTGCAGCCGATCAGGCTGCTTCCTTCTCCGCATAGGCGTTGAAGACCCGCGCGAGCTGCGCAGCCGGTGCCTGGGTGACGATGGCGAGCTTGGTAGCCGGGGCGACCAGAAGGCCGACCAGCTTTGCACGCAGTTCATCCAGCGACGGCATCGATGCGAGCGCCTTGACGCCCTCTGCATCGAGCAGCACTTCGCCCATTGCGCCGCCAACGATCTCAAGCTTGTCGTTGGTCTTGGCGAAATCGATCGCAACCTTGGCGGCGGCGACCGGATCGACCGAGGAGGCGAGGCCAACCGGGCCGGTCAGCAGATCGCTGAGGCCGGTGTAGCTGGTGCCTTCAAGGGCGATCCTGGCGAGGCGGTTCTTCGTAACCTTGTAGGTCGCGCCCGCTTCACGCATCTTCTGGCGCAGGACAGTCGACTGGGCGACCGTCATGCCAAGGTTGCGGGTCACGACGACCACGCCAACTTCTGCCAGCTCTGCGTTCAGCGCGGAAACGACCTCAGATTTCTGATTACGATCCATGCCATTACTCCACTTCATGCCCGCCGGACGACCCGGCGGACGGCAAAAACCCGTGGCGTTTCCGCACGGGGATATGGTCCGAAGGGGAGAGATCGACAGCCATGGCCCAAAGGACAGGCAGACCCGGAACGGCGCCATTCGGCGCGCCCGGCAAAGAACTTTTCCCCGTCTAGGCTGGAGATTAAGAAGGGCATATTCCCTTCACCAACTGTCTCGGACGGTGAACCTACGGCATCGCTGCCACAGGTCCGCTGCCGCGCGCCCTAGCGGCTTAGGGGAGCGATGTCACGCGATTTTGCGCGGAGGCGGCGCGTGGCAGGCGCGTCGCGGCTCGTTCCGGGCGCTTTAGCGGCGAAGTATACACCGTCCGCGCGATCGCGCGCGGGGGCAAGCGCGCGCGAGGCGGAGGCAGGCTGACAGTTCAAAGACAGGGGACGGCATAGGCGCAGGGCATGGCGATAGGACAGGGTTTGGGTGCGGCGCGGGCGGGAAATAGGATGGTTTTTTGGCTGCCTGTGGCGGTGGTGCTACAGGGTGGGCGAGGGGTGGCTGGCCGATTTCGGACTGTCAGGTTTAAGATCGTTAGGGCGTTTTAAGCTGCCATTGCCGAGCGCAGCTTTAATCTGGTTGACAGAAGGCAAGTTTACTAATCAGGGAACGAATCGTAATCAATCTTGCCAAAACGATCATTTACGATCGTCAGGGATGCCCAATCGAAATCATATATCTCTTCGTCACTCCAATCGTCTGGATATTTGATTCGGAACAACGATCCAATCGACTCGCTATGGGGATAGTAAGAGCCCCCACTCATGATCAAATGATCTGGGCCAGCGTCGAATGTCGATGTCTTAAATTGGGCCGTTACTACGATTAATAATGCTGTTACGGCTTCGATCAATGTCCAGAGATTTGCCAGCTTGAAGGTTTGTTGGCGGCTATGCTTACTTGCATTATAGGCTTGGTACCAAGGAAGCGGAACGCCCTGTTGAGGCGTTTCTTGTCCTCGGAATGAGCGCCATGGTTCAAATGGTTTGATCGCGGGCGACACACCGTTCCACATCGGTAACATTGCTTCGTACGATGAAAGATGATGTGTCGCGTCAATCTTGCGAAAATCACGGATGGAGAGGGCGCGCCTCGTAGGTTGTGTGAAAATGTTTGCATCTAGGATAGCCTTGAAATTGGCCTCAATTTCGATGCAAGTCCGCATTAAGAGCGCGTGAATACGATAAGAAAATGCATCCCGTCCCTCGTCGGATGGCTCAACAAACTCAAAGATCGCACGAAGATCGTTTAGGATGAGCAGAAGCGCGCGGGTGTAGTGTCCAGGGCTCTCAGCATATTTTTGATCTTCGATATAGGCCCAACCGCTATAGCCGGAATTGGGCCCATCCTTCATGCCACGAACATTGCGGTAAAATGGTTTGCTAACCGGCATCGTTCGCCCCTCTCGATGACAAACGATCGTTGCAGTTTCATCGGGCGTCCGCAATAGGATCGACAAATGTCGGGCGCCAACGACCACAATTGGCGCATTCCAGCCGTCACCCCCCCCCTCAAACCCGATCCGCCTGCACCACGACGTCGATGGCCCTTAGCGCCGACAAAATCCGCATCAGGTGCTGCGCGTCCGCCACTTCCAGATCGATGATGTCGGTGTGGAACGGGCCTTCGCGGTTGACGAGTTGCAGGTTGAGGATGTTCGCCTTGGTCGCGCCGAAGACGTTGGCGACGGCGGCGAGCGCGCCGGGCTGGTTCTGGACGATGACGGAGAGGCGCGCGGTGCCGCCCTTCGACTTGCTGTCCCATGACAGGTCGACCCAGTCGTCATCCTGCCCCGCCTCCAGCGTGCGGCAGTCGATGGTGTGGACCTCGATCGGCTCGCCGGTGCGGCGGACGCCGACGATGCGGTCGCCGGGCACCGGATGGCAGCAATCGCCGAGATTATAGGCGATGCCGGGCGTCAGGCCGCGGATCGAGACGGGGGCGTGCTGGCGCGGGTGCGATTCCTCCATGCCGCTGGCGGAGGTCGATCCGGGCATCAGCGCCTCCATTACCTCTGAATCGAGCAGGCGGTGCGTGGCGATGGCGATCATCAGCGCGGCGCGATCTTCGAGCTTCAACCGCTTGAGCGCGGCCTTGAGCGCCTTGTCGCCAAGCTCTGGCACCAGTTCGGCGGGGAAGCGGCCGACTATTTCGGCATAAAGCTTCTCGCCGAGCGCGATTTCCTCGCCGCGCTGCTTCTGGCGGATATAGCGGCGGATCGCGGCGCGCGCCTTGCCCGTGACGGCGAAGGTCAGCCAGCCGGGCTGCGGCTCCTGCCCGCCGGATTTGAGGATTTCGACCTGATCGCCATTTTCGAGGCTGGTGCGCAGCGGCACGACCCGGCCGTTGACCTTCGCCCCAACCGTCTGGTTGCCGAGCGAGGTGTGGACGGCATAGGCGAAATCGACCGGCGTCGATCCCTTGGGCAACTGGTGCAGCTCGCCCTTGGGAGAGAAAGCGAAGATGCGATCCTGATACATCGCCATGCGGGTATGTTCGAGCAGTTCGTCGGCGTCCTGGCTCTGCTCCAGAATCTCGACGAGGTCGCGCAGCCAAGCGGCGTGATGATCGCCGGCGTCGCCCTGCTGCTTGTAGGCCCAGTGCGCCGCGAGGCCCAGTTCGGCGTTGCTGTGCATGTCGCGGCTGCGAATCTGCACCTCAATCCGGGCATTGTCCTGATGGATGACGGTGGTGTGCAGCGAACAATAGCCGTTGCGCTTGGGGGTGGAGATGTAATCCTTGAAGCGGCCGGGCACCATTTTATAGGTCTGGTGGATGACGCCGAGCGCGCGATAGCAATCTTCCGTGCTGTCGGTGATGACGCGGAAGGCCATGACGTCGGTCAGCTGTTCGAAGCTGATGTGACGCTCCTGCATCTTGCGCCAGATCGAATAGGGGTGTTTTTCGCGGCCCGAGACCGTGACCGACAGACCCTGTCCGCCCAGCAGCAATTGCAGTTCCGCGCCGATCCGGTCGACCTTGTCATGGCCGCCTTCCTTCAACTGCTCCAGCCGCCGGGTGATGCTGACATAGGCTTCGGGTTCGAGTTCGCGGAAGGCGAGCAACTGCATCTCGCGCATGAAATCATACATGCCGATCCGCTCCGCCAGCGGGGCATAGATGTCCATTGTCTCCTTCGCGATGCGGCGGCGCTTGGCGTCATTCTTGATGAAATGCAGCGTGCGCATATTGTGCAGCCGGTCGGCGAGCTTGACCAGCAGCACGCGGATATCGTCGGACATGGCGAGCAGGAATTTGCGCAGATTTTCCGCCGCGCGCTCATTCTCGCTCATCGCCTCGATCTTCGACAGCTTGGTGACGCCGTCGACCATGCGGGCGACATCCTTGCCGAAGGCCGCCTCGATCTCCTCATGGGTGACGAGCGTATCCTCGATCGTGTCGTGCAGCAGCGCGGTCACGATCGTCTGGTCGTCGAGATAGAAATCGGTGAGGATGCCGGCCACCTCGATCGGGTGGCTGAAATAGGGGTCGCCGCTGGCGCGCTTCTGGCCGCCATGTTTCTGGACCGAAAACACATAGGCGCGATTGATCATCGCTTCGTCCGCGTTCGGATCATAGCGTTTGACGCGCTCGACAAGTTCATACTGACGTAACATTATGAGACCGATTGTGTGGGAAGTGCCTTGCGGCGCAACAAAAAAATCCCATGTTGCGATAAATTAACGGAGATGGAGAGGCGGGAGCGCGGCCTTTTTGCAACAGACGCCGCTTTACGCTATCAAGGTCGAACGATGACTCAAAATTGGGCGCAGGATCTGGAACAATGCGCGCTGCCGGCGGCGCTGGAGGTGATGGGCGAACGCTGGTCCTTCCTCATTCTGCGCGCCGGAATGTCGGGTATCCGCCATTTCGAGGAGTTTCAGTCGACGCTGGGCATCGCCCGCAACATTCTCGCCAACAGACTCACCCGGCTGGTGGAAAACGGCATCATGTTGCGCCAGCCGATGCAGTGCGACCGGCGCAAGGTCGAATATCTGCTGACCGACAAGGGACAGGAACTCGCCCCGGTGATGATCGCGTTGCGGCAATGGGGCGAGCGCTGGGGTTGCGCCCCCACGACGTGCCAGATTCTGGCGGACAAGCGGGACGGCCTGCCGATCCGCCGGATCACGATGCAGGCGCATGACGGACGCACGCTGGGGATCGAGGATCTGATGTGGCTGTGCGTGGAGGAAGCGACCGCCGCGACTCAGGAATCAGCCGCCGCCTGATGCCGGTGCTGCGGGAGTGACCGATCCTATGGCCCCACGCCGCTTCACCACGGCGCTCAAATCGCCTAAGTTCGTGCCCATGTCGGTGCATTTTCAGCCTCAACCCTTTTTCGCGGACAAGAACCGCGCTTTCTGGAACCTTCAATCGCTCGGCTGGGCGGGCGCTTTCCTGCTGCGCGGATCGTCCACGATCGCCAACGGGCAATCGCTGTCCAGCCTGGTGCCGGTGCTGATTTCCACCGTCACCGGCTATTCGGTGACGCTGCTGATCGCGGTGATCTTTCGCTTTCTGCTGAAGCAGCGGCCGATCGTCACCTGGGGCGTGTCGATCGTGACGGTCGTTTTGGCGGCGGGGTTCGTCGCGTTTATCGACGCCTGGGTATTTTCGACGCAGAATCAGGGGAGCGATACGGCGGGGCTTCAGCTGTTTCTGGGTGCATTCTACCTGTCGATGACGCTGCTGGGGGCATGGTCCGCGCTCTATTATGCGATCAATTTCTACCTGACGGTGGAGGAGCAGGCGGATCAACTGGTGCGCCTCGAAGTGCAGGCGTCGAGCGCGCAACTGGCGATGCTGCGCTATCAGTTGAACCCGCATTTCCTGTTCAACACGCTCAACAGCATTTCGACGCTGGTGCTGCTTAAGGAAACCGACCGGGCGAACCAGATGCTGTCACGGCTGTCCTCCTTCCTGCGCTATACGCTCATCAACGAGCCGACCGCGCAGGTGACGATCGAGCAGGAAGTCGAGACGCTCAAACTCTATCTGGAGATTGAGAAGATGCGGTTCGAGGACCGGCTGCGCCCGGTGTTCCACATCGATCCGGCCGTCGCGAGCGCAAGGCTGCCCTCGCTCCTGCTTCAGCCGCTGGTGGAAAATGCGATCAAATATGCGGTCACGCCGAGGGAGGAAGGCGCGGAGATCACCGTCACCGCGCAGCCTGCCGGTGAAAATGTCCAGATCATCGTATCGGATACCGGACCGGGATTGAACGAAGGGCCAGTGAGGCCGAACATCCCCGAAACCACGGGTACAGGGGTGGGCCTCGCCAATATTCGCGACCGGCTCATCCAGGCCTTTGGGGAACGACAGAGCTTTGACACGCGTTCCACGCCGGGCGGTTTTTCGGTCATCATCGAAATGCCGCTGAACATGGAAGATTCAACGAAAGTGGCCGCATGACCATCAGAACAATCCTCGTCGATGACGAAAGCCTGGCCATTCAGGGCCTCAAGCTGCGTCTCGAAGCGCATGAGGATGTCGAAATCATCGAAACCTGCAGCAATGGCCGCGAAGCCATCCGCGCCATCAAGACGCATAAACCCGACCTTGTGTTCCTCGATATCCAGATGCCGGGGTTCGACGGCTTTTCCGTCGTCCAGGGGCTGATGGAGGTGGAGCCGCCGCTGGTCATCTTCTGCACCGCCTATAGCGATCATGCGATCCGCGCGTTCGAGGCGCAGGCGGTCGATTATCTGATGAAGCCGGTCGAGGACGGGCGGCTGGCCGACGCGCTCGATCGGGTACGGCTGCGCCTGTCGGAAAAGCGGCAGGTGCAGGAAGCGGAAAAGCTGCGCGAGGTGCTGGCCGAGGTCGCACCGCAGGCGATGAGCGATTTCGACGCCGCCGACGAAGAGGGACCGGCGTCGAACCGCTTCGAAAAGCTCATCAACATCAAGGATCGCGGCCAGATTTTCCGGGTGGATGTCGATTCGATCGAACGGATCGACGCGGCGGGCGACTATATGTGCATCTATACCGCCGACAACAGCCTGATCCTGCGCGAGACGATGAAGGATTTGGAAAAGCGGCTCGACCCGCGCAATTTCCAGCGGGTGCATCGTTCGACCATCGTCAATCTGAGCCAGGTGAAACAGGTCAAGCCGCATACCAATGGCGAATGTTTCCTGGTGCTGGAATCGGGCGCGCAGGTGAAGGTCAGCCGATCCTATCGCGACGTGGTGGCGCGGTTCGTTCACTAAGGGTCATTTGAACACCCATTGCCGGTTGAGGCCGAACACGACGGCCGGGGTCACGAAAATCATGGCCGGGATGGGCGACCATTCCGGCCATCGCATGAGCGTGACGCCGATCCAGACCCAGAAAGCGTTCAGTGCGTAGCTGACGAGCGATACCGCGACGAAACGGACGCTGCGCGCGGCGTGGCTCCCCTCCGCGCCATGGCCGCGAAAGGTGAAGGCGTTGTGCAGGACATAGCCGATCACGACCGCGGTGACATAGCCGATGCCGTTGGCCAGTTGCGGGTGCCATCCCGCCAGCGCCGCGAGGGTCCAGTATACCGCCGCCTGACAGGCGGTGATGAACAGTCCGGTGACGCCATAGCGGAACACCTGCCAGAAGAGGGCCTGATGCTGCGGCGAGAGCCGGTCGATGATTTTCATGGCTCAAGCCCCGTTGCGCTTTGGTGCGGAGCGTCTAAGCGAATGCCATGATCTTGCAAAGCGGGCAAAGCCTTCGCGAACGCGTTGGATATCGGGGACGGCAGATCGCCGTCTGGGGCGAACGCCACTGGAAATGGCTGACCTTCCTGATCTGGATCGCCATCGTCGCCGGTTTTCTGGTCAATCGCTGGGCCGCCATCCACTGGCTGACGCTCGGCGATACCGACGATAATATCCGCTATGTGCAGGTGAAGGACTGGCTGGCGGGGCAGGGCTGGTTCGACCTGCGGCAATATCGGCTCGATCCGCCGGGTGGCGCCAACATCCACTGGTCGCGGCTGGTGGACCTGCCGATTGCAGCGCTGATGCTGTTCTTCCGCGCGTTCGTGGATCAGGGGCTGGCCGACCGGCTTGCCTGCGGGATCGCGCCGCTGCTGCCGTTGCTGCCGCTGATGCTGAGCCTGGGGTTCATCGCACGGCGGCTGGCGGGCGATGGCGCGGACCGGACGGGGGCGTGGTTCTTCGCCGTCCTCGCCCCGCTGGCGGCGCAGATGAGCATGGGCATGTATGCGCCGATGCGCATCGATCATCATGGCTGGCAACTGGCGCTGGCCCTCACCATGCTGGCCGGGCTGGTCGATCGCGACTGGCTGCGCGGGGGGATCGTCGCGGGGATCAGCAGTGCGCTGTCGCTGGCGATCGGCATGGAGATGACCGTCTATCTCGCGGCGGGCGGCGCGCTGATCGCGCTGCGCTGGGTGTTCAGGGAGGGGGCCGGGCGGCGGATGCTGCCCTATGCGCTCAGCCTGACGGGATCGGTATCGCTGCTGTTCGTGACAACCGCGAGCTATGCCAACCGGCAGATGGTGTGCGACGCCCTGTCGCCGATCTGGGTCGCGATCTTCGCGGCGGTCGGCGCCGGCATGACGCTGCTCGCGCTGCTGCCGCTGCGCCACTGGCCCGCGCGGCTGGGGGCGGGGATGGTCGTGGGCGGGTGCGTCGCCGCGTTCGCGTGGATGAACTGGCCGCAATGCCTGAGCGGCGCGTATCAGATATCGCCCGAATTGCAGCGGCTGTGGCTCGCCAATATCCGTGAGGCCAAGCCGCTGACGGCGCAGGCGCGCAGCGTGGTCGTGCCGTTGATGGCGATCCCGGTGGCGGGGCTGGTCGGGCTTGGTTTTGCCCTGTGGTCGGCGCGGCGCGACGCGGATCGGCTGTGGGCGTGGGCGACGGTGGGGCTGATGATGGTCTTTTCCACCGCCTTGCTGTTCTGGGCGTTGCGAGCGGGGCCAGCGGCGCAGTTGCTGGCGATTCCCCCGGCGGCCTGGGCGGGACATCGGCTGGTGCGCGGCATCGTGACCGGACGGCCGCTGGTGCGGTGGCTCGGCGTGGCGGGGGTAACGCTGCTGGTGGCGGTGATATTCGCCTATCCGCTCTATCCGCAGGCCAATGCGCTCTGGGCGCAGGTGACCGGGACAAAGACGAAGCCGTGGCGGCCATCGGCGATCGCGCGGACCAAGGCGATCGACAAGGCGAACGGGCGGTGCCGCACGCTGCCCGCGCTGGAGGTGCTGAACCAGCTGCCGCCCGCGACGATCTTCACCATGGTCGATCTGGGGCCGCGCCTGATCGCGACGACGCATCATAGCGCGATCGCCGGGCCTTATCATCGTAATGGGGCAGCGATACTGGCCATCCACCACAGTTTTGACGGGCCAGCGGCAGGCTTCCGGCGAATCGCGGCGCAGCATCATGCGACCTATCTGCTGATCTGCCCCAATTTCCCCGAAGGCACGATCTATGCCGCGCGCAGCCCTGGCGGCTTTTATGCCGGGTTGATGCGCGGACAGGTGCCGGGCTGGCTGCATCCGGTGTCACTGCGCACCGGGCTGACGCTGCCTTATACGCTCTACCGGATCGATTATGCCGCGCCGGACTTAGCGGCGGGCGGCGAAGAAGTCGCGCAGCAGCGCTGATCCCTCTGCTTCGGCGAGGCCGCCATAGACTTCGGGACGGTGCAGGCATTGTGGCTGGGAAAAAAGCCGCGGTCCCTGTTCGATCGCCCCGCCCTTGGGATCGGACACCGCATAGTAGAGTCGCGCGATTCGCGCGTGGGAAATGGCCCCGGCGCACATCGGGCATGGTTCCAGCGTGACCCACAGATCGCAGCCGGTGAGGCGGAAGTCCCCGAGTTGGGCGGCGGCGGCGCGCAGGGCGACGATTTCGGCATGGGCGGTGGGATCATTGTCGCGCCGGTTGCGATTTTCCCCCTCGCCGATGATTCGGCCGTCCCGCGTCACCACCGCGCCGATCGGCACTTCGCCCGCTTTCCCCGCAGCACGGGCAAGATCGAGCGCGCGATGCATCGGATCGGGCAAGGGAAAGGGCGAAGGCATGAAGCGAGACCATACACGATTGGCCCGATTGGGAATATTATGGTTTCCTGACCGCGACCGTCGGCACCTCGACCGTTTCGTTGCGGGTGCCGACCTCCACCCTGGCGACGCTCGCCTCGTATTTCGGCAGAGCGCCCTGTTTGACGGCGACCTGCGGCAATTGCCCGTCGCGCGTCTTTTGCACGTCGATGAAGCCAAGCGCGATACCCGCGCCGACCAGCAGCAGCGCGATCAGCAATAATCCACCCAAGACTCGCATCGTCACCTCCTTTGGGATACAGGAGCGGCAACGCCCGGAGCGAGGGAAAGGTTGCGAAAGCGACATGATCTCGCGCTGCGGGCGGGTTGACGGGGGCGGGATATGCCGCTATCCGCGCCGCTTTCCGAACGAACCCGAATACAAGGTTGATTGACTATGTCGCGCATCTGCGAACTGACCGGCAAGGGCCGCCAGGTGGGTCACAATGTGTCCCACGCCAACAACAAGACGAAGCGGGTGTTCCTGCCCAACCTCCAGAATGTCTCGCTGATTTCCGAGACGCTGGAAACCAGCGTCAAGCTGCGCGTGTCGACCCACGGGCTGCGTTCGGTCGAACATAATGGCGGTCTCGACAACTGGCTGGTCAAGACCAGCGACGACAAACTGTCGCTCAAGGCGCGTCGCCTCAAGCGCGACATCGTCAAGAAGCAGGCGGCTGTCGCCGCCTGATTCGCCCGGTTGGGTGCAGAGGTAAAGGGCGGTCCGGCGACGGGCCGCTTTTCTGCGTTTGGAAATGCGCGAAAGAGCGCATTTCATAGGCCGCACCAGCCCTCACCCCACCCGACCGCCCATCAGGATACCATGTCTGGGCGGTCGGGTGGGGGTGAGGGCTGGTGCCGATGTGCCGTTAGCGCATTCTCGAACAGGCTCTTAGCGATCTTGGCGCAAGAGCGACGGCGGCAGCGCGAATTTCAGCAGCAGGCTGCGCTGGAAAAATTCGTGATTGTCGTCCGAGATGATCCAGATCGCCGTCTGGCCGCGCTCGTGCGTCACGGCGATCCCTTCGAAATTATCGGCCTGTAGCGGCGGCGCGAGCCGGGCGAGGGCGCGCGCCTGCAACAGCGCGCCGGGTTCGATACGATCGGGCAGTTCGACGATCGCGATGGTGGCCGTGAACAGCTCCTGGAGCGTGACTCGCCGGTTGAGGACGAGGATGTGCCGCGCGTCGAGCGCCACCGCATCGGTGGGGCGATAGCCGCGCGGCGGGGCATAACGCAGATGGATGGGCGCTGCGGTGCGGTCGTCGGCGGGGTCGCCCGCGAACAGCAGCGCGTCGTGCCGGCCATCCGCCGTCATCCCCATTTCCGATATGGCGAGGAAGCGCCCGTCGGGCAGCCGGGCGAGCGATTCGATCGATCCGGTCTTGGGCCAGGCCATGATGTCGGGCCAGGTCCGGCATGCCTCGACCCGCGCGAATCCGGGGGCGTAACGGCAGATCTGCTGGCGCAGTTCGAACCCCACCCAATAGCGGTCGGTCGCCGGATCATGGGTGAGCGCTTCGGAATCCCAGACCCACCATGGCTCGTCCCGGTCCTGCGGCCGGACCGGCAGCGGCGCGACAAAAGGTCGTCGCTGGGCCGCTCCCGCCCCCACATGAAAGCCCATCAGCGTGCCGCTGTCGCTCAGGCCCAATATGTCGCCCGCCGGATCGATCAACATGGCCGAAATGCCGCCAAAGCCGGGATTGGCGCTCGTCAGTTCCCAGCCTCCCAGATAGGGCAGCAGGCCGGCCCGGCGTAGATGCGGGTCGCTATTGCTGAGCGGCAGCGCGCGCGCCGACACCAGCAGCGTGCCCATGCGAACGATCAGGGGCTTGCCCATCGGAGGTGCCGGCAGCAGCAGGATCGCAAGCGCGAGGACGGTCAGGATTCGGCGCATTCGATCCGCCATAGGGCAAATGGTGCCCCGGCACAGCCTGATATCAGGCAGATATCAGGCCCGCAAAGCTGAACGCGCGCTGTCATGGCCATTCAGGCTCCGCTCAAGGCCCGTGCCGCATAACGGGACCATCGACGGCGAATCCCTGTCTGGATACGCCCGTGAAATGGCAAGGAGGAGCATCGCCATGAAGACCAAGTTTCTGATCAATATGGGCGCGGCGCTGGCCATGGGCGTTGCATCGCTGGCCGCGACGGCGACCCCCGCCATGGCGCGCGACGGCTATTATCGCGGTTATGACCGTGGCGATTATTATCGCGGCTATGACCGTGGCGATTATCGGGGCGACCGTGGGTATCGCGGCTATCGCGGCGATTATTATCGTGGCGACGGCTATCGCGGCTATCGCAACAATTATCGGGGCGGTTATCGCTGCCGCGATAATGGCACGGGCGGCACCATCATCGGCGCGATCGCCGGTGGCCTGCTGGGTAACGAGATCGGCAAGGGCAGCGGACGCTATGGCCGTCGCGGTGACGGCACCACAGGCGCGATCGTCGGCGCTGGCGTGGGCGCCCTGGCCGGGCGGGCGATCGATCGCGACTGCTGAAGAGACAGGTTGCAAACAAGGGAGGCCGCTCCGCGAGGGGCGGCCTTTTTTGTGGCTTAAGGGTGCGATGTCGGCTCTGACGGCGCGGCAGTGCGGCGGCGGTCGGCGCGCGCGGCGGCAGCGGCGGCCGGATTGAGGCTCCCCGCGTCGGTGCTGCGCGCCTCGCCGGAGCGCGCATCGAGCATGGCGGCGGCGTCGTTCAGCGCGCTCGCCTCGCTGGCGCTGACTCCGCCGACGCCATCATCGGGGGCCGAACCGCAGGCGGCAAGGCTCATCAGGGCGGCGATTGCGGCTGAGCGGCGCGTGAAGGCCATGGATGTTCCGTCCAATAAAAAAGGGCCGCTCCGTGACCGGCGCGACCCTTTTCCTAAATTCATTTCCGCTGCCGGAAATTACATCGCGTTCGCGGCGTTGTTCGTCGCGTTGGCGGCCGCATTGCCGGCGTTCGAAGCGGCGTTGACCGCAGCGTTCATGGCGTTGTCGGCAGCGTTCGACGCATTTTCAGCGGCGTTGGCAGCGTTGTTCGCAGCATTTTCATGGCCACCCGAGCAAGCGGCGAGGCCGAGCGAAGCGGCGAGAACGAGCGAAAGAGCAATCGATTTGGTCATGGGCAAAACCCCTCTCTGAGAATAAAATGGTGCAGACAACTCTCGGAGAAAAAGTTCACCCCCCATTGCGCCTGCGGTATGATTCCTAATGCTTTGGACTCGGCAAGGCAATCCCATTCATGCGCAAGCCGGATGCAAACCCCCACGAGGCGGGATTTAGGGACCCGATCGCCTGGGCCATTGACGCATATAAAGATTTCTTTATATGATTGGGCATGAACGCGGCGATCGATATTTTCAGGGCATTGGCCGACCCGACCCGGCTGCGCATCGTCCATCTTTTGCGGGCGATGGAGCTGGCCGTGGGCGAAATCGCGCAGGTGGCGGGGCAAAGTCAGCCGCGCGTGTCGCGCCATGTGCGCATTCTGGCCGAAGCGGGACTGGTGGAGCGCCGCAAGGAAGGGAACTGGGTGTTCCTGCGTCTGGCGCGCACCGCCGGGGTTGCGCCGTTCCTCGCGCTGCTCGACCAGTTGCGCCCCAGTCCCAGCGAAAGATTATGGCAGGAGGCCGATCTGGCGCGACTGGCGGCGGTGCGCGCCGATCGCGCGCGGGCGGCCGAAAGCTATTTCGCCGAACATGCGGAGGAATGGGACGCGATCCGCTCGCTGCACGTTGCCGAAGCCGATGTCGAAGCGGCCATGACCGCGCTGCTGACCAGTGAACCGATCGGCCAGATGCTGGATATCGGCACCGGCACCGGGCGGATGATCGAATTGTTCGGCCCGGCCGCCGATCATGTGACGGCGCTCGATCGCAGCCCCGACATGCTGCGGCTGGCGCGTGCAAAGCTGCCCGAGGATGCGACCGGCAAATATGCGCTGACGCTCGGCGATTTCAGCGATCTGCCACTGGAGACGGAGAGCAGCGACACGATCCTGCTGCATCAGGTGCTCCATTATGCGCAGGCGCCCGAGCTGGTGATCGCGGAGGCTGCGCGCGTGGCGCGGATCGGCGGTCGCGTGCTGATCGCCGACTTCGCACCGCATGAGCGGGAGGAATTGCGGGTGCGCGACCAGCATTCGCGGCTTGGCTTTTCCGACGATCAGATACAGGGCTGGTTCGCGCGGGCGGGGCTGGATCTGGAACGGGTGGAATCCCTGCCCGGACAGGAATTGACGGTGCAATTATGGCTCGGGCGTCGGCGCGGCGCGCGGATATTGCGACATGAAGAACGGATTTCAGCATGACTTCGACCAGTTTTTCCGCCGATGAAGCGCGGTGCGCCCTCGATGCGCCGCTCTATGCCGATCTGGCCGGTGACCTGAACGTCAGCTTTGAATTTTTCCCGCCCAAGACGGAGAAGATGGAGGAGCAGCTGTGGTCCGCGATCGAGACGCTCAGCCCGCTGGCCCCCAAATTCGTGTCCGTCACCTATGGCGCGGGCGGGACGACGCGCGAGCGCACGCATAATACGGTGGCGCGGATCGCCAAGGAAACGCCGCTGGCGGCGGCCGCGCACCTGACCTGCGTCGCGGCGAGCAAGGCGGAGATCGATGAGGTGGCCGACGCCTATTGGGAGGCGGGCGTACGCCATATCGTCGCCCTGCGCGGCGACCCGCCGGTGGCGGGCGCGAAGTTCGAGCCGCATCCGCAAGGCTATCAGGGCGCGGCCGAACTGGTGGGCGGGTTGCTCAAGCGGCACCCGTTCGAGATTTCGGTCGCGGCCTATCCCGAAACCCATCCCGACGCGCTGAGTGCGCAGAGCGACATCGATAATCTCAAGCGCAAGATCGATGCGGGCGCGACGCGGGCGATCACGCAATTCTTCTTCACGCCCGACGCCTTTTTCCGCTTCCGCGATACGGTCGCGGCGGCGGGGATCGATGCGGACATCATCCCCGGCATCATGCCGGTCAGCAATTTCGCCGCGGTCCAGCGCATGTCGGCGATGTGCAATACGCAGGTGCCAAGCTGGATGGGCCGGCTGTTCGAAGGGCTGGACGAAAAGCCCGCCGCGCGCCAGCTCGTGTCGGCGACGCTGGCGGCCGAACTGTGCCGCAGGCTCTATGCGGGCGGTGTGCGCGACTTTCATTTCTACACGCTCAACCGGGCCGAGCTGAGCTATGCGATATGCCATCTGCTGGGGCTGCGGCCGCCGGTGAGCGCGCCCGAACTGGAGATAATCGCATGACCGCCGAAGAACAGTTCCGCAAAATCGCCGCCGAAAAGATCATGGTGTTCGACGGCGGCTATGGCACGTCGATCCAGAAATATGGGCTGACCGAGGCCGATTATCGCGGCTCGCTCGATCTGGCGAAGGATCAGAAGGGCAATAACGACCTGCTGTGCCTGACCCGCCCGGATATCGTGGAGGCGATCCACACCGCCTATCTGGATGCGGGCGCGGACATGATCGAGACCAACAGCTTCTCCTCGACCAAAATCGCGATGGCCGATTATGGCGCGGAGCATCTGGTGCGTGAGCTGAACATCGCCGCCGCGCATATCGCGCGCAAATGCTGTGATGCGGCCACCGCGAAAGACGGCCAGCCGCGCTTCGTCGCCGGGTCGATCGGGCCGACGAACAAGACGCTCAGCATTTCGCCCGACGTCAACGATCCGGCCTTTCGCGAGGTCGATTATGATGCGCTCAAGGCCGATTATCGCGAGCAATGCGACGCGCTGATCGAGGGCGGGGTGGATTTCCTGCTGGTCGAAACCTGCTTCGACACGCTGAACGCCAAGGCGGCAGGCATGGCCGCGCGCGAGGCCGAGGCGGCGGCGGGACGACCCGTGCCGCTGATGCTGAGCTTTACCATCACCGATATGTCGGGTCGCAACCTGTCGGGTCACACGATCAACGCCTTTTGGTATTCGCTGCGGCATTTGAAGCCGCTGACGATCGGCGTGAACTGCGCGTTCGGGGCGGATTTGCTGCGGCCCTATCTCAGCGAATTGTCGAAAAATGCCGATACGCTGATCCTGGCCTATCCCAATGCCGGGCTGCCCAACGAACTGGGCCAATATGACGAGCTGCCCGAAACCACCGCGAGCCTGATCCGGCAGTGGGTGGACGAGGGGCTGGTCAATATGGTCGGCGGCTGTTGCGGCACGACCCCTGCGCATATCGGCGCGGTGGCGAAGGCGCTGGCGGGGCATAAGCCGCGCATTGTGCCGGAACTGCCTGTGGTGACGCGGCTGGCGGGGCTGGAGCCGATGCACATCGCGGCGTGAATCATACATCCGTCATTCCCGCGAAGGCGGGAAACGCAGTACGGCGAAGCCAATCCATCCCCGGCCTTCTCCCCCCGGTGCTATGTTGGGAGATGGATCCCCGCCTGCGCGGGGATGACGAAAAGAAGAGAAATAGGGAATGACCAAGACCTCGACCGCCACCTTCGTCAATATCGGCGAGCGCACCAACGTCACCGGCTCCGCCAAGTTCAAGAAGCTCATCATGGCGGGCGACTATGCCACCGCGATCGACATCGCGCGCGAACAGGTCGAAAATGGCGCGCAGATCGTCGACGTCAACATGGACGAAGGGCTGCTCGACGCGGTCGAGGCGATGACGACCTTCCTCAAGCTGATGACCGCCGAACCGGACATCAGCCGCGTGCCGGTAATGATCGACTCCTCGAAATGGGAGGTGATCGAGGCGGGCCTCAAATGCGTGTCGGGCAAGCCGATCGTCAATTCGATCAGCATGAAGGAAGGCGAGGAAGCCTTTCTGTTCCATGCCCGCAAATGCATGGCCTATGGCGCGGCGGCGGTCATCATGGCGTTCGATGAGACCGGCCAGGCCGATACGAAAGAGCGCAAGGTCGAGATTTGCGAGCGCGCCTACAAGCTGCTGATGACGATCGGCTTTCCGCCCGAGGACATCATCTTCGACCCCAATATCTTTGCCGTCGCCACCGGGATCGAAGAGCATAATAATTACGGCATGGACTTCATCGAGGCATGCCGCGAGATCAAGGCGCGCTGCCCGCATGTCCATATTTCGGGCGGCCTTTCCAATTTCAGCTTCTCGTTCCGGGGCAACGAGCCGGTGCGCCGGGCGATGCACAGCGTCTTTCTCTATCATGCCATCCCGGCGGGGCTGGACATGGCGATCGTCAATGCGGGGCAACTCGACGTCTATGACGCGATCGATCCGGCGCTGCGCAAGGCGTGCGAGGATGTGCTGCTGAACAGCGATCCGGAAGCCGGCGACCGGCTCGTCGCGCTGGCCGAAAGCTTCAAGGGCACCGATGCGGCGACGGAAAAGGCGGCGCAGGAATGGCGTAGCTGGCCGGTCGCCAAGCGGCTGGAACATGCGCTGGTCAAGGGCATCGACATGTATGTGGTCGACGATACCGAGGAAGCGCGCCTCGCCGCCGTCAAGCCGATCGAGGTGATCGAAGGGCCGCTGATGGATGGCATGAACGTGGTCGGCGACCTGTTCGGCGCAGGCAAGATGTTCCTGCCCCAAGTCGTCAAATCCGCGCGGGTCATGAAGAAGGCGGTCGCGCATCTGCTGCCCTATATCGAGGCGGCAAAGGAACCGGGCGCGAAGGGCAAGGGCCGGATCGTCATGGCGACGGTCAAGGGCGATGTCCATGATATCGGCAAGAATATCGTCGGCGTCGTGCTCCAGTGCAACGGCTTCGAAGTGATCGACATGGGCGTGATGGTGCCCTGGCAGGACATCATCAAGGTCGCGAACGAGAATGACGCGGACATGATCGGCCTGAGCGGCCTCATCACCCCCTCGCTGGACGAGATGGTGACGGTCGCGGTCGAAATGCAGCGGGCCAATATGACGATGCCGCTGCTGATCGGCGGGGCGACGACATCGCGCGTGCATACGGCATTGCGCATCGACCCGGCCTTTACCGGGCCGGTCGTGCATGTGCTCGACGCCAGCCGCGCCGTGGGCGTGGCGACGGCGCTGGTCTCCGAGACGCAGAAAACCGACTTCGTGCAAAAAACGAAGGATGATTATGAGCATGTCCGCGTCGCCCGCGCCAACAAGGGACAGAGCGCGCTGGTCAGCATCGAGGATGCGCGCGCCAATGCGTTCGAGATCGACGAGAGCCTGAAGGCGCCAAGGCCGCGCTTGCCCGGCGTGCATCGTTTTCCCGACTGGGATCTGAAGGACCTGCGGGAGTATATCGACTGGACGCCCTTCTTCCGCGCATGGGAGCTGGCGGGCAATTATCCCGCGATCCTGGAGGACCCGGTCGTCGGCGAAAGCGCGCGCAGCCTGTTCGGCGATGCGCAGGCGATGCTGGACCGTATCATTGACGAAAAATGGCTGACCGCGCGCGGCGTGGCAGGGCTGTGGCCGTGTCGTCGCGAGGATGATGACATCATCGTCCATGTCGAGGATGAAAAGCATGTCCGCCTGCCGATGCTGCGCCAGCAGATCGCCAAGCGGGAGGGACGGGCCAATATGTGCCTCGCCGACTTCATCAGCCATGATGGCGACTGGATGGGCGGGTTCGCCGTGTCGATCCACGGCATCGAACCGCATCTGGCGAAGTTCAAGGCGGCGATCGATGACTATTCGGACATACTTCTCAAAGCGCTCGCCGATCGTCTCGCGGAGGCCTTTGCCGAGCGGCTGCACCATTATGTCCGCACCGCGCTGTGGGGCTATGCCGAAGGGGAGCAGCTGACCAACGAGGCGCTCATCAAGGAACAATATCGCGGCATCCGCCCGGCGCCGGGCTATCCGGCCTGCCCGGAGCATAGCCTCAAGCCGATCCTGTTCGACATGCTCGACGCGCATCACGCCACCGGCGCGACGCTGACCGAAAGCTTCGCCATGCTGCCGACGGCGGCGGTCAGCGGTTTCTATTTCGGCCATCCCCAGGCCGAATATTTCGGCGTGGCGCGGGTCGGGCGTGACCAGCTTGCAGATTATGCGCAGCGGCGCGGCATCGATCTCGACACGGCGGAGCGCTATTTGCGGCCGAATTTGGATTAAGCGATACGATATCTGGATATATATTCATTCCGGATAAGAAATAACGGATGTAAAAAACAATCATCTTCAATATGACCCCCTGAAATAAGGGGGAATTTGCATGTCCGGATTGAACAAGTTGGCGGGTTGCTTGGCGATGCTGGCGCTTTTGTCAGGCTGTGCCGTTCCGTTGAATGAATTGCGCCATAGCGGCGGTTATCCGGGCAAGCTCATGGACAAGCGGCTGTTCGATGCGTCGGGATCGAAGCAGTTGCAGTTGCTGCGAAGCACCATAATTATCGCATTGGCTTCACGCGTCGGACTGGCAACGGTCAAAGATGGCAAAGAAGCGGATGCTTTCCTGGATTATATCGTCAGCGCGACGCGCGAGGTCAATTATCTCGCCGCCCACATATATGATGTCAAAGACAGCAATGGACAGGTGCTGACGGATCGCTGCACGACCATTCCCACTGCGGCGCAGACATGCAATGCCCATGCCGCGCTATTTGAGGCCGATGTCCCTCAGATGGAATATAAGATCGTCCGGCTGGTCGTTGCGGCACTGCCCCAACGGCAGGCGGCCGACTTCCTCAAAGCCGCCAGCAGCGGTGACATGTTAAGCGCGGCCTGGAAATTTCTCCGTCTTGTCAGCGCGTCGCTCGACGGCGCGCATCGCGGCGCGGCAGCCTATCGCTCGACGCAGGAAATCCTCGCGCTTGTCCTTGCCAACGACCAGGACGCCGCGGGCAACAGCAAGTGCAAAAACAACGCCAGGCCCGATTCGATCAATACCGTGGAAGACGCGGTATCCTGTCTGGGTCTTTCGCCGACCAATATTTTCAAGAATCCCGGCGAGGTCACGAATTGGCCCAAGAGCGTTCCCGCGAACGCGTTCGACGCCCTGTTCGGCATGATGCGCATATCCTGCGGCTTGTTGCCGATGGACCTGACGCTCGATGGCACGAACAAGGCAGACGGCACGACGATACTGACGAACAGGCGCAATCTGTGCCTTTCCCTTAAATTCCAGCCGGCCCGTCGTTTCGGGGGATTTTCCATGCCGGCCGCACCGGCCGCCCCTAATATGATACCCTAGGGCATTTTCGAAGCAGATGGATCATCTGCTGGCTCGGAAATGCGGAAAACAAAAGACAAACAGAGCATGATCCGACTCAATCCGATCGGATCATGCTCTAGCCGACAATATTGGGACAATATTCGGCCCGGATGCGAGGGCTGGCCGCGTTAACTTTGGTCTCCATTATGTCCCATGCTGGGGCATGCTGTCGTTAACCATTTCCTGTCATTGGCGCTTGCATTCAAAGCGCCTAGTTTACCGCCATGCGCTTATTATCCACCCTTCTCCTGCTGTCCGCCGCCGTCACCGCCACGGCGCTGGCGCAGAGCCGTCCCGCGCCATTTACGGTCGCGGAAACGGATAAGGCCTATGGTTCGCTGAGCGACGCCATCGGCGCGATCGGCGGCGGGAAGGGCACGGTCGTCATCGCGCCCGGCACCTATCGCCAATGCGCGGTGCAGGGCGAGGGCGACGTGACTGTGAAGGCGGCCACGCCCGGCACCGTGATCCTCGACGGCGTGGTATGCGAGGGCAAGGCGGCGCTGGTGCTGCGTGGCCGGTGGAGCAGGATCGACGGGATCATCTTCCAGAATCTGCGCGTGCCCGACGGCAATGGCGCGGGCATCCGGCTGGAGGGCGGCAATCTGGCCGTAGTCAACAGCCTGTTCCGCAACAGCGAGGAAGGGATATTGAGCGGCGACAATCCGGGCGGCGCGGTGACGATCGACAAATCGACCTTCCGGCATCTGGGGCGCTGCGACCGTGATCTGGATTGCGCCCATGGCGTCTATATCGGCCGTTATGGCAGCCTGACGGTGACGCGGTCGCGCTTCGACCAGGGCGATGGCGGCCATTATCTCAAGACCCGCACGCCCCGCGTGACCATCGCCGACAATAGTTTCGATGACAGCGCCGGGACGCTCACCAACTATATGATCGACCTGTCCAACGGCGCGAGCGGCGTCATTCGCGGCAACGAGATGGTGCAGGGCAAGAACAAAGATAATTGGAGCGCCTTCATCACCGTCGCGCCGGAAGGCCGCGAGAATGACAGCGCCGGCCTCGCGATCGATGGCAATAGCGCGGGCTTCGTGCCGGGGCTGGAGCGCAACAGCAGCTTCGTCGCGAATTTCACCGACGATGCGGTGCGGATCGGCCAGAACAGGCTGGCGTCGGGGATCAAGGTTACGGACCGGCGCTGACAGCCTTGCCCGATCGGGCGGATTGGCCGATAAACGCGCGATGCGCACGACCTATCATGACGCGACCGTCCGCCTGTATCATCTGAGCGATGCCGATGGCGGCGGGGCGGCGACGACGATCTTTTACGGATCGCTGGACGAAGCGATGCGGATTGCCGCGCAGCAGCCGGAGGATGTGCAGGACGGGCTGTTCCTCGCGACCGACAATGACGTCGTGGCCTATATCGATCTGCTCGAAAGCTAACTGTCGGTAAAGCCGAACGGCGCGCGGGTGCGGCGGTTGTCGTCGGGCAGCATTTCGCGGCCGATCGGGGGGGCGGAGCGGGCGAGACAGGCGCTGCGGTGGCACAGGCGGCAGGTGACGCCGATCGGCGTGGGGGTCGAGGGCGCGGCGTCCTGCGCATAGACGAGGCGATGGGCATGCTCGGCCGCACAGCATAGCGCGACGGCGCGATCCACTCTCGGCGCCCCCCAGCCGCCCCCGCCCGCCGTGACGGTGCGCGCGATCGAGAAGAAGCGCTCGCCATCGGGCAGTTCGAGCCACTGGGTCACGACCTCACGCGGGGTTTCGAACACGCGATGCACCGACCAGAGCGGGCAGGATCCGCCATGACGGGCGAACGGGAAGCCCGCGCCGTCCAGCCGTTTGCTGACATTGCCGGCGGGATCGACGCGCAGGAAGAAGAAGGGCACCCGTTCCTGCCCCGGCTTTTGAAGGGTGGTGAGGCGATGGGCGGTCTGTTCGAAACTGGTGCCGAACTGGCGGGCGAGCGCTTCGACATCGTAGCGGCGTGCTTCCACGGCCTTGGCGAAGGCGGTGTAGGGCATCAGGATCGCGGCGGCGGCGTAGCTGGCGAGCGCGCGTCGGGCTAGGCGGCGGCCGCTTTCGCTGAATTGCCCGTCCTTCAGGATCGCATCGACGCTCTTGCGCATGTCGAGATAGGCGATCTGGAGCGCGAGCTGGAATTGCGCGCTGGCGCTGTCGAGCGTGTCGTCCAGCAGCACCGCGTCGCGATGGCGGTCGAGCCGCCGCATCGACCCGCCCATGACGTCGGTGGGCAAGCGGCGGACGCGCAGATTATGCCGGGCCTTGAGCCACGCGGCGAGGCCGCCAAGCTGGTCGGCTTCCGCCGCGAGCTTTTCCGCCTCATCATCCAGCATCGGAAAGCTGTTGCGCCGGGCGGCGAGAAAGCGGCGCGATTCGGCGACCGGATCGGCGACGTCCTGCGCTTCGACCTCCCGCCCGACGCCTTTGTCGGCGAGGGCCAGATGCTCCTCATGATAGCTGGTGTACAGCCGCAACAGCGCCTCGGTGATGCCGGGATAATTGACCGCCACGTCGCCGGTGGCGAGCGTGGGGAGGTCGATATCCGCGAACATCGGGTCCTTCAGCACCGCCTGCAACCGCGCGGTCTGTTCCGCGCCGCCATCGCCCGCGACCTCCGCCATGTCGAGCTTGTAGGTGCGCGCGAGCCGCAGCAGCATGTCGGCGGTCAGCGGCCGCTGGTTCCGTTCGAGTAGCGCGACATAGGAGGCGGAGATTTCGAGATCGACCGCCATGTCCGATTGAGTGAGGCCCAGCTCGCGCCGCAGCCGCCGCAAGCGCGGCCCCATATAAACCGGGCGATCCTTGGCCATCAACGCGACTCCTGTGCAGACTTTACAACTTTACAGCAGAATTTTGTAAAGATCGACAACTGAACTTCATCGGGCCTGCCGCACCGCACAAAGGCCGCTTAGGACGGGGCATCCATCCTTTCCGGGGAATCACCATGACGTACCAGAATGAAATCGCGAAAGCCGGCAGCCTGATCGGTGGCCAGACCAGCTGGGGCGGGATCGAAGCCGAAGCGGTCGCGCGTATGCGCTTGCAGAACCGTTTCCACACCGGCCTAGACATTGCCCGCTACACCGCTGGCATCATGCGCCGCGACATGGCCGCTTATGACGCGAACCCCGCCGATTACACGCAGTCGCTCGGCTGCTGGCACGGCTTCATCGGTCAGCAGAAGCTGATCAGCATCAAGAAGCATTTCGGCACGACCAAGGGCAAATATCTGTACCTGTCGGGCTGGATGGTTGCGGCGCTGCGCAGCGACTTCGGCCCGCTGCCCGACCAGTCGATGCACGAAAAGACCAGCGTTCCCGCGCTGATCGAGGAACTCTACACCTTCCTCAAGCAGGCTGACGCCCGCGAACTGGGCATGATGTTCCGCGATCTGGACCATGCGCGCGAAACCGGCAACGAGATGGAAATCGCGCGGCTGACGCATGCGATCGACAATTATGAGACGCATGTCGTTCCGATCATCGCCGACATCGACGCCGGTTTCGGCAATGCCGAAGCGACCTATCTGCTCGCCAAGAAGATGATCGAGGCTGGCGCCTGCGCGCTCCAGATCGAAAATCAGGTTTCGGACGAAAAGCAGTGCGGCCATCAGGACGGCAAGGTCACGGTGCCGCATGAGGACTTCCTCGCGAAGATCCGCGCCTGCCGTTACGCCTTCCTCGAAATGGGCGTCGATGACGGCATCATCGTCAGCCGCACCGACTCGCTGGGCGCTGGCCTGACCAAGCAGATCGCTTTCTCCAAGGAAGCGGGCGACATCGGCGACCAGTATAACAGCTTTCTCGATTGCGACGAGATCGACCTCACCCAGATCGGCAATGGCGACGTCGTCATCAGCCGTGAGGGCAAGCTGCTGCGTCCCAAGCGCCTGCCCAGCAACCTGTTCCAGTTCCGCCCGGAAACCGGCGCGGACCGCTGCGTCCTCGACTGCATCACCTCGCTCCAGAACGGCGCGGACCTGCTGTGGATCGAGACCGAGAAGCCGCATATCGAACAGATCGCGTCGATGGTCGATCGCATCCGCGAAGTCGTGCCAAACGCCAAGCTCGTCTATAATAATTCGCCGAGCTTCAACTGGACGCTGAACTTCCGTCAGCAGGTGTTCGACGCCTGGGCCGCCGCGGGCAAGGATGTCAGCGCCTATGACCGGGCGAAGCTGATGAGCGCCGATTATGACGCGACCGACCTTGGCGCAGAGGCCGATGAAAAGATCCGCACCTTCCAGCGCGACGCCGCTGCGCGGGCGGGCATCTTCCATCACCTCATCACGCTGCCGACCTATCACACGGCGGCGCTGAGCACCGACAATCTCGCCAAAGAATATTTCGGCGACGCCGGTATGCTGGGCTATGTCGAGGGCGTGCAGCGCAAGGAAATCCGCCAGGGTATCGCTTGCGTCAAGCATCAGAACATGAGCGGAAGCGACATTGGCGATGACCATAAGGAATATTTCGCCAAGGAAGCCGCGCTCAAGGCTGGCGGCGCGCACAACACGATGAACCAGTTCGCGGCCTGAACCTTCGATCGAGAAAGGAAGACAAGATGACCGAACCTACTCGCAGTCGCGCGGTCTTTTCGACCGAGGATTTCACCCTGATCCGCACCGCGGTCGGCGACTATCTGCAAAAGGTGAAGGACTCGCCGGAATCGGTGAAGTACGCCAACCTTTATCACCGGCTTGGACGCCTGCGCTAATTCGTCCGATCCGTTGATAAGAAGCCCGTCGCTCGATCTCGATGCGGCGGGCTTCGTCATTTTCATAAGCTGGACTTATGATGCGGTGCGGGTTTCGCCTTTGGCCGCGCGGCGTTGACGGTTAAAGGCGAGCGACCGATCAGGGGAAACGCCATGGCCTACACGCTCGTCACCGCGAACCGCAATTATTCGAGCTGGTCGTTGCGCCCATGGGTGCTGATGAAGGCGCTCGGTATTCCCTTTACCGACCGGATCGAGCCGTTTGCGCGGGCGACCAACTATGCCGCCTTCCGCGCTTTTTCGCCGACCGGGCAGGTGCCGGTGCTGATCGACGGCGAGCGGACGCTGTGGGATTCGCTGGGGATCGTCCTGTATCTCGCCGATCGGCATGACGGCGTCTGGCCCAGGGACGAGACCGCTCGCGCCTTTGCCCAGTGCGCGGCGGCGGAAATGCACAGCGGCTTTGCGACGTTGCGCAACGATTGCCCGATGAATGTGGGCGTGCGGGTAGAAACGCATCTGCCATCGGCGGCGCTGGGGCGTGACATTGCGCGGCTTGCCGAACTGTGGGGCGAGGGGTTGAGCCGGTTCGGCGGGGCGTTTCTCGCCGGGGATGCCTTCACTGCCGTTGATGCCTTTTTCGCGCCGGTGGCGTTCCGCGTGCGGACCTATGGTCTCGATGTCGGGCCGGTGGCGCGGCAATGGGTGGATCACATGCTGGCGCTGCCCGCGATGCTGGAGTGGGAGGCCGCCGCGCTCGCCGAGACCTGGCGCGAGGAAAGCCACGAGGCGGATGTCGGCGCGGCCGGGCGGATCGTCGCGGATCATCGCGCCGTCTGACAGGCGGGGCAGCGCAAAATTTGGGGTCATTGCCCCTTTCGCGCCGGGCTGACTGGGGCTAGGGGGAAAGGATCATGACCAAGCCCCGCACCCTTTACGAAAAAATCTGGGACGCGCACATCGTCGAGCGCCGCCCGGACGGCACCTGCCTCATCTATATCGACCGCCATCTCGTGCATGAGGTGACGAGTCCGCAAGCGTTCGAGGGGCTTAGGCTTGCGGGGCGCAAGGTGCGCCGGCCCGACCTGACGCTGGCGGTGCCGGATCATAATCTGCCGACGACGCCGCGCCGCGACAGTGCGGGCCAGCGCATCCCCATCGCCGACAGGGAAAGCGCGCAGCAGCTTGCCGCGCTGGAGCGCAACGCGCCCGAATTCGGCGTGCGCCTGATCGGTGATGCCGACCCGGAACAGGGCATCGTCCATGTCGTCGGGCCGGAACAGGGCTTCACCCTGCCGGGCACGACTTTGGTGTGCGGCGATAGTCATACCAGCTCGCACGGCGCGCTGGGGTCGCTGGCGTTCGGCATCGGCACCAGCGAGGTCGAGCATGTGCTGGCGACGCAGACGCTGCTGCTCAAACAATCCAAAACGATGGAAGTGCGGGTCGAGGGCGAACTCGGCTTCGGCGTGACGGCCAAGGATGTGGCGCTGGCGATCTGCGGCCTGATCGGCACGGCGGGCGGCACCGGCTATGTCATGGAATATCGGGGATCGACTTTCGAGGCGATGTCGATCGAGGGGCGGCTGACCGTCGCCAACATGTCGATCGAAGCGGGCGCGCGTTCCGGCCTGTTCGCCCCCGACGAGACGACCTTCGCCTATCTCAAGGGCCGGCCGATGGCGCCCAAGGGTGCGGAATGGGACGCGGCGGTCGCCTATTGGCGGACGCTGACGACCGACGAGGGCGCGGCGTTCGACAAGAGCGTGTTCATCGACGCCGCCACCATCGTGCCCAACGTCACCTGGGGCACCAGCCCCGAGGATGTCGTGCCCGTGACCGGCATCGTTCCCGATCCCGACAGTTTCGCCGACGCGTCCAAGCGCGCCGCCGCGGCCAAGTCGCTCGACTATATGGGCCTGACCGCCGGACAGCGGATGCAGGATGTGGCGGTCGAACATATTTTCATCGGCAGTTGCACCAACAGCCGGATCGAGGATTTGCGCGCCGCCGCCGCCGTGCTGCGCGGCCACCATGTCGCGGCCGGGATCAAGCAGGCGATGGTCGTGCCGGGATCGGGCCTCGTCAAGCGACAGGCCGAAGCCGAGGGACTGGACCGGGTCTTTACCGACGCCGGTTTCGAATGGCGCGAGCCGGGCTGTTCGGCCTGTCTTGGCATGAACCCGGACAAGGTGCCGGCGGGCGAGCGCTGCGCATCGACCAGCAACCGCAATTTCATGGGGCGGCAAGGCCCCGGATCGCGCACCCATCTGGTGTCGCCCGCGATGGCTGCGGCAGCGGCGCTGACCGGACGACTGACCGATGTGCGTGAACTGATGAGCCGGCAAGAGGGACTGCTCGCATGAAGAAGGTGTTCTGGGTGCTGGCGCTGGGCGCGCTGGCGAGCGCGGCGATGGCGGCGGGGCTGGGCCGTGCGGCCGACACGGCCCGCGCCGATTCCACCCGCCCGGAGACGAAGCGGACTCATTGATGGACAGACTGACAACAATCGACGGCCCGGCCTATCCGTTCGGGATGAAGAATGTCGACACCGACATCGTCATCCCGTCGCACTGGCTCAAGACCATTTCGCGTTCCGGCCTTGGCAAGGGCGCGTTCGAGGTGCTGCGCAAGGAGCCGGGCAACGTCTTTGACGATCCCGCCTATGCCGGTAGCCCGATCCTGATCGCGGGCGATAATTTCGGCTGCGGGTCGAGCCGGGAACATGCCGCCTGGGCGCTGCTCGACCTTGGCATCAAGGTGGTGATCGCGCCGAGCTTTTCGGATATTTTCTCCGGTAACGCGTTCAAGAACGGCATATTGACGGTCGTGCTGCCGCAGGAGGCGATCGACCGGCTGATGGAGGTCGCGAAGAGCGATCCGCTCCATATCGATCTGGAACAGCAGACGGTGACGACGCAGTTTCAGGATCGTTTCAGCTTCGAGATCGACCCTTTTCGCAAACATTGCCTGTTGGGCGGACTGGACGAAATCGGCCTGACGCTGGATCAGGCGGGCGACATCGACGTCTATGAGGCGCGTGCGGGGCGGGAACAGCCGTGGCTTGTCCCGGCCGTTGCGTAAGCGCACCGATTCTCTTATCTTCGAACATGAAGTTCGGCTTCCAACAGGGTTAGACGCATGACGACATTTGACGACCGCGAGCGCGCTTTCGAGAATATGTTCGCGCACGATCAGGAAATGCAGTTCCGCATCCAGGCGCGGCGCAACCGCCTGCTGGGCGAATGGGCCGCGGGCAAGATGGGTCTGACGCCCGAGGAAACCGACGCCTATGCCAAGGCAGTCGTGCAGGCCGATTTCGAGGAATCGGGCGACGAGGACGTCATCCGCAAGCTGGTGGGCGACATGACCTCGGCCGGTCTCGACATCGACGAAGCGGGCGTGCGCGTGGCGCTGGACGAGCAGGCGGTGATCGCCCGCCGCATGTTCATCGAAGCCCAATAAGGGCGGGGAGCCAGTCACCATGCCGATGGCCGCCGATGATATCGCTGACATGATCCGCGCCGCCATCCCCGATGCGGTGGTCGAGATTACCGATCTGGCCGGTGACGGCGATCATTATGCCGCGCGCGTGACCGCCGAAAGCTTTCGCGGGCAGAGCCGGGTCGCGCAGCAGCGCGCGGTATACGCGGCGCTGGGCGGGCGGATGGGCGGGGTGCTCCATGCCTTGCAACTGACCACGGCCGTTCCCAACTAAGCAGATAATTTCGCGCCATGCCGGCGCCCGTTCGAGGATGAAAGACCATGACCGACGCCGTGCAGCAGCGGATCGCCGAAATCGTCAACGGCCATGATGTCGTGCTGTTCATGAAGGGCACGCCGCTCTTTCCGCAATGCGGCTTTTCCAGCCGCGCCATTGCGATCCTGGAGCATCTGGGCGTTGCCTATGAGACGGTCGATGTCTTGCAGGATCAGGGCGTGCGGCAGGGGATCAAGGCCTATTCCGACTGGCCGACGATCCCGCAGCTCTATGTGAAGGGCGAATTCGTCGGCGGCAGCGACATCATGATGGAAATGTATGAAGCGGGCGAACTGCACCAACTGATGACGGATCAGGGCGTCGCGGCGAACTGAACCCCGTTTCGGTTGCCATGAATGAAAGCGGTCCGGTTTCGGGCCGCTTTTTTCTTGCGTCGGATCGGAGAAATCCCGGGTGGGGGATGCGTGACGGAGACTGTCTGCATCCCCCGATAGTTAAGCGTCGGGAATAAAAGACAGGATGCAATCAGCGTGCCAGTTGTTAGAGGTGACGGGATTGCGCGGGTCTGGTGGTTAATGCGTCGCGTCGGCGGGAGTTAATTGTAAGAAATTCCGACGGTGCGGGCCGGTTAGACCACTACGATCCGGGGCAGGATCGCGTCGAGGAGCAGCATGCCCGCTGGCGAGATGGTCAGGTGCTGGTCCTGTTTTGCCAGCAGGCCATGTGCGGCCAGCTTGTCGATCTCCGCCGCGTCGACCAGCGTGGCCACAGGCAAAGCGGACAGGGCGGCAATCCGGTCGAGGTCCACGCCCTCGGCTAGCCGCAGTCCCATCAGCAGGGCCTCCCGCGCCCGATCTGCACCCGGCAGGACGTCCTCGCTCTGGAGGCCATGGCCATTGCGGGCGACCGCGCCCATCCAGTTTTCCGGCTTTTTGTGGCGCAGCGTCGCCACGCCATGACGCCTGCCATGCGCGCCCGGACCCACGCCCATATAGTCGCCATAGCGCCAATAGGTGAGGTTATGGCGGCTTTGCTGCCCCGGCCGGGCGTGATTGCTGATCTCATAGGCCGGGATGCCCGCCGCGTCGGTCATCGCCTGCGTCAGTTCATAGAGCGTCGCGCCATGATCGGGATCGGCGGGAACGAACTGGCCCTGCGCCGCCAGCGTTGCGAAGCGGGTGCCCGGCTCGATCGTCAGTTGATAGAGGGAGAGATGATCGGTGCCGAACGACAGGCCGCGCGTTAGTTCCGCTTCCCAGTCGGCTTCGTTCTGCCCTGGCAGGGCGTAGATCAAATCGAAATTGACCCGCGCGAACACCGACTGGGCGATATCGAGTGCGGCCAGTCCTTCGCGCACGTCATGGGCGCGGCCAAGGAAGTGCAAGGCCTGATCGTCCAGAGCTTGTAGCCCGAGTGACACGCGATTCACCCCGGCTGCGGCAAGATCGGCGAAGCGCGCCGCCTCGACCGAGCTGGGATTGGCCTCCAGCGTGATTTCCATGTCGGCGACGGGTAGCCAGTAGCGGGTGGCTGCCTCTATCAGCGCGGCGACGATGGCGGGCGGCATCAGCGAAGGGGTGCCGCCGCCAAAGAAGATTGAGCCGAGCGGCCGTCCGCCCGTCAGCGCGGCTTCATGGGCGAGGTCGGCCAGCAGCGCGTCGCGCCATGCCGCCATGTCGATTTCGGCCCGGACATGGCTGTTGAAATCGCAATAGGGGCATTTGCTGACGCAGAACGGCCAGTGCACATAGAGGGCGACAGGATCGGCCAGCGCCATCGATCCTTTAGAAAACCGCCGCGACCAGCTTGGCGAAGGCGTCGGCGCGATGGCTCATCGCGTGCTTGGCATCCGGGTCCATCTCGCCGAAGCTGATGGCGTGACCGAGCGGCTGGAAGATCGGATCATAGCCAAAGCCCTGGGTGCCGCGTGGCGGCCAGGTGATGATGCCGTCGACCCGGCCCTCGAACGCCTCGACATGGCCATCGGGCCAGGCGAGGGCGAGGGCGCAGACGAAATGCGCGTCGTGGCCCGCATCAGGGCCTTGTTCCTGCATCCGGTCATGCACCAGCTGCATGGCGAGGCCGAAATCCTTGGTCGGGCCAGCCCAGCGCGCGGAAAACAGGCCGGGGTCGCCGCGCAGCGCCTCGACGCTGAGGCCGCTATCGTCGGCGAGCGCGGGGAGACCGGACAGATCGGCCGCCTGCAACGCCTTTAATTCGGCATTGGCGATGAAGGTCGTGCCGGTTTCCTCCGGCTCGGGCAGGTCGAGCGCGGCGGCAGAGATCGGCTCGATGCCATAAGGGCCGAGCAAGGCGGCGATTTCGCGCACCTTGCCCGGATTATGGCTCGCAATCACCAGCTTGCCGGGGGCGAGCTTGCGGATCGCCTGTTCCTGTCCAAAATCGTCGCTCATATTGGCAACTATCTCCGTTCACTTCGAGCTTGTCGAGACGCGGTTTCAAGGAAAAGTTTCTCGACAGGCTCGAACCGAACGAAAAAGTTGTTACCGGCCTGTCGCCTTGTCCTGCGCGGCGAAGATCTTCGCGCAGCCGATGCGGGCGAGCCGCAGCAGGCGGAGCAGTTCTTCCTCGTCATAGGCGGCGCCTTCGGCGGTCGCCTGAACTTCGGCGAATTTGCCGTCGCCGGTCAGGATCAGGTTCGCGTCGGTTTGCGCATTGCTGTCCTCGGCATAGTCGAGGTCGAGGACCGGCGTGTCTTCATAAATGCCGCAGCTGATCGCCGCGACCTTCTGAATGATCGGGTCTTCCTTGAGCGCGCCGGACGCCAGCAGCTTGTCGATCGCGATGCGCAGCGCGACCCAGCTACCCGAAATCGCCGCGGTGCGGGTGCCGCCATCGGCCTGAATCACGTCGCAATCGACGACGATCTGGCGCTCGCCGAGCTTCTTCATGTCGACCACGGTGCGCAGCGAGCGGCCGATCAGACGCTGGATTTCCTGCGTGCGGCCGGATTGTTTGCCCTTCGCCGCTTCGCGCGATCCGCGCGTGTGGGTGGCGCGGGGCAGCATGCCATATTCGGCCGTGACCCAGCCCGAACCCTTGCCGCGCAGGAAAGGCGGCACTTTTTCCTCGACCGAAGCGGTGCACAGCACACGGGTATCGCCGAAGCTGACGAGGCAGCTGCCTTCGGCATGGATGGTGAAGCCAGGCTCCATGGTGATGTCGCGCATCTGGTCGGGCGCGCGGCCGGAAGGACGCATAAATTGTTACTCCGAAGCGAATGAAAAAAGCGATATGGCGGTGGGGCTTAGCGCCGGGTGCGCCGTCTTGCCAGTGCCAGCGGCGAAAAGTTCCGCTAAGGGGGACGAATGAAAGCAATAATCAGTCTTGGCATGGCCGTGCTGCTCGCGGGATGCGCGACCGGGGAGACCGAACTGGAAGCGCCGCGCGCGGCAGGCGATGTAATCCGCTTCACCGCCGGGCGCTGTTTCGGCGCCTGTCCCGCCTATACGCTGCGGGTGACGCCCGACGGGTCCGGCCTGCTGGAGCCGGAGCGTTTTACCGCCGTGCCGGGGCCGACGCGCTTCACCATCACGCGCGCGCAATATCAGCGGCTGCGCGCGGCACTGGCACCCTATCGGCCAGCCGCCGGGGTCACGAAAACGATCACGCAGGGGCAAGCGGATTGCCAGCGTTTCGCGACCGATATGCCGGGCTATTCGATCGAATGGAGCCGGGGCGCGCAAAAACCGGCGCGGCTCGATTATCAGTCGGGCTGCATGGATACGCGCCACGCGCGATTGCGCTCGACGATTCGAGCGTTGCCCGCCATGCTTGGCATCGAGGCGATGCTCAAGCCCAAGGCGGCAAGCTGAATCAGGGGAGGGATCGATGCGGTTCACCATGCAGGCGGTCGGGGTGCTTTCGGTTCTTATGGGATTGCTGTGGGTCGGTCAGGGGGCCGGCGTGATCCACTGGCCGCAATCGAGCTTCATGATCGATCAGCGCCCGTGGACCTGGCGCGGAGCGCTGCTTTGCGGT
Source organism: Sphingobium sp. FG11 (assembly GCF_057809915.1). Classification (NCBI taxonomy): domain Bacteria; kingdom Pseudomonadati; phylum Pseudomonadota; class Alphaproteobacteria; order Sphingomonadales; family Sphingobiaceae; genus Sphingobium; species Sphingobium sp. FG11. The sequence continues at coordinate 14,358 of NZ_JBMDKW010000004.1, read as the reverse complement.
CTGGGCTTGGCGATGGTCTTCGTCGCAAGGCGCGCAAGGCGTTGAGCGGGCGCGTGAAGCTGCCTACATTCCAGCGATGATGCCGACCACACCGATATCCGAACTCAACGATCGCGCGCGGGACGTTTTTCGCGTCGTCGTGGAGAATTATCTCGGCACCGGGCAGCCGGTGGGGTCGCGCACGATCAGCAAGATCGCGGCGCTCAGCCTGTCGCCCGCGTCGATCCGCAATGTGATGCAGGATCTGGAGGAGCTGGGCCTGCTCGCCGCGCCGCATACATCGGCCGGGCGGATGCCGACCGAAACGGGGCTGCGCCTGTTCGTGGACGGCATGATGCAGGCGGCGCAGCCCTCCGCCGAAGAACGCCGCGCGATCGAGGCGGGTATCGGCACGGCGGGCGAGGGCGGCGGGCCGATCGAGGAAGCGCTGTCAGCCGCGACCGCCGCGCTATCGGGTTTGTCGGCCTGCGCCGGGATCGTCATGGTGCCCAAGCGCGAGCCGTTGTTGCGGCAATTCGGCTTCGTGCCGCTGAACGGGGCGCAGGCGCTGGCGGTGCTGGTTGGGCAGGATGGCTCGGTCGAAAATCGGGTGATCGATCTGCCGCAGGGCGTCACGATGTCGATGCTGACCGAAGCGGCCAACTTCATGTCGGCGCGCTTTGCCGGGCTGACGCTGGGGCAGGCGGGCGAGTTTTTGCGGCGCGAACTTGAGGCGGAGCAGAGCGCATTGCAGGGCGCGGCGCGCGAACTGGTGGAGCGGGGCATCGCGATCTGGTCGCGCGACGCCGACGACCGCGCCGTCCTGATCGTGCGGGGGCAGGCCAATCTGATCGATGATGGCACTGTCGCCGATCTGGAGCGGGTGCGGCAATTGCTGGAACAACTGGAGGGCAAGCAGGAAATCGCCCGGCTGCTGGAAAGCGCGCTGGCGGGCAGTGCGACCAAAATCTTCATCGGCTCGGAAAACAAGCTCTTTTCCCTGTCGGGTTCTTCGGTCATAGCCGCGCCCTACCGTGGCGGGGACGGGCAGGTGGTCGGCGTCGTCGGCGTGATCGGCCCGACCCGCTTGAACTATGCCCGCGTGATCCCCATGGTGGATTTCACCGCCCAGACGCTATCGAGATTGATGAGATGAGCGAAGACAAGAATATCGAAAACACCGAAATCGTGGATGAATTGCCGGAGGATACGGCGCCTGCGGCCGATGGCCCCGGCGAGCGGATCACGGCGCTGGAAGCCGAGCTGGCGACGGCGAAGCAGGACATTCTCTACGCCCATGCCGATACGCAGAATGTGCGCCGCCGGCTGGAAAAGGAACTGGCCGACGCCCGTGCCTATGCCGCGACGAGCTTCGCCCGCGACATGCTGTCGATCGCGGACAATCTGTCCCGCGCGCTGGCGGCCATCCCCGCCGAGTTGCGGGAGGACGACAAGTTCAAGGGGCTGGTCGTCGGCCTCGAAGCGACCGGCCGCGAACTGGACAGCGTGTTCGGGCGCAACGGCATTCAGAAAATCGAATCGGTCGGCCAGCCGCTCGATCCCAACAAGCATCAGGCGATGATGGAAGTGCCCTCCGCCGATGCCCAGCCGGGCACGATCCTGGTGGAGATGCAGGCGGGCTATATGATCAAGGACCGGCTGTTGCGGCCCGCGATGGTCAGCGTGGCGAAGGCGCCGGAATAAGCAAGGCTGTGTCTTCCCCGGCCGTTGGTAGCGGTCGGGGCGAGCCTATTTCGTCGGTATTCGCCGGGCGCTCGCCAGATGGTGCGCGTGGGTGATGGCGACAGCCAGCGCGTCCGCCGCGTCCGGCCCGGCTATCTTCGCGCCGGGCAGCAGCCGCGAGACCATCGCGTGCACCTGATCCTTTGATGCGTTGCCTACGCCCACGACCGATTTCTTGACGAGGCGGGCGGCATATTCGCCGACTTCCATCCCCGATCGCGCCGCGCCCAGCAGGATGACGCCGCGCGCTTGCCCGAGCTTGAGCGTCGATTGCGGATTCACGTTGACGAACACCTCCTCGACCGCCGCGCCATCGGGCCGATGTTCAAGGATGAGGTCGGTGAGCGCCAGATCGAGCGCCAGCAGCCGCGTCGCGAGCGGCAGTGCGCTGTCGGTCTTGATCTGGCCATTGCCGACATGGGTCAGCCGGTTGCCATCGACGGCGATCAGGCCCCAGCCCGTCGTGCCGAGACCCGGATCAAGGCCGAGCAGGATCATGGTAGGCGTCAGCCATATTTTTGGTGGAACGCATCCTCGCCCATAACGGCATAAATAATCGCTTCAACCAAAGCAGCGAAGGCTGGTATGAACGTCCAGAAAAATATGAGATAAAGAAAGCCCCAACCAGCGCGGCCAAGATAGAATTTGTGAATTCCTAATCCGCCCAGCAAAAGTGCTAAGATGATCGCGACACCTCTGCTTTTATGCTCGCGATTGCGCACATCGGCCTGAGGTGATCCACATTTGGGGCAAGCAAATGCTTCTTTATGTATTAGGATCCCACAGCCGGAGCAATATTTTTGCCCTGTAGCAGCCGCGCCCCTCAAAGCCATATCTGTCATAAATTCCCCCGCTAGAGTCGGGTTTATAAGACAGGCATGGCTTTTTGCGAACGAATTTATGACAAATCGAGATCCGTCACGTCCAATTCTTATCCGAGCTTCTCCAGCACCGCGTCTGACACTTCATAATTGCCCCAGACGGTCTGGACATCGTCATCATCTTCCAGCGTGTCGACCAGCTTGAGCAGGGTCGCGGCGTTGGCTTCGTCGACTTCGGTCGTGGTTTGCGGCTTCCAGGCGAGCTTTGCGCCTTCCGCCGGACCGAGCTTGGCTTCAAGCGCCTTGGCGACTTCGTGGAGCGCGTCCATCGCGGTCCAGATTTCATGTTCGTCCTCGTTGGACGACACATCCTCCGCGCCCGCTTCCAGCGCGGCTTCGAAGATCGCATCGGCATCGCCCGCGCTGGCGGGATAGGTGATGAGGCCCACGCGGTCGAAACCGTGACTCACCGCGCCGGACGCGCCGAGATTGCCGCCATTTTTGGAAAAGGCGGTGCGGATGTTGGTCGCGGTGCGATTGCGATTGTCGGTCAGCGCCTCGACGATGATGGCGATGCCGGCGGGGCCATAGCCCTCGTAGCGCACTTCCTCGTAATTCTCCCCGCCGGCCGCATTGGCCTTGTCGATCGCGCGCTGGATATTGTCCTTAGGCATCGACTGCGCCTTGGCGGCGTTGACGGCGAGGCGCAGACGCGGGTTCATGTCCGGATCGGGCATGCCCATCTTTGCCGCGACGGTGATTTCGCGGCTGAGCTTGGAGAACATCGAGGAGCGCTTCTTGTCCTGCGCGCCCTTGCGATGCATGATATTCTTGAATTTGGAATGGCCGGCCAAGGCCTTTCTCCCGATAATATCTGTGAAACCGAAGCGCGCTCTCTAGCGAGCGCGGGCCAATCCGGCAATCTCAGATGATGATCGCGGTGCCCGAGGCGGAGACCATCAGCATCGACCCGTTCGACCCCAGCACTTCATAGTCGAGATCGACGCCGACGACCGCATTGGCGCCGAGCGTACCGGCGCGCATCCGCATTTCGCCGATCGCCTGTTCCCGCGCGCGTTGCAGCACATCCTCATAAGCGCCCGACCGGCCGCCGACGATGTCGCGCACGCTGGCGAAAAGGTCGCGGAACAGGTTGGCGCCCACGATCACCTCGCCGGTGACGATGCCGAGATATTCCTTGGCCGGGCGGCCTTCCAGCGTGTTGGTGGTGCTGACGATCATCTCGGACATCGTTTCTTCTCCTTCGATCGGGTTATTCCATACCCAGCGCGGCGAGATAGGTCTGGAGGATGGCTTCCATTTCCTGCCGGTCATGCGGCGGCATTTTGCGCAGGCGCACGATCTGGCGGATGATCTTGGGGTCATAGCCGGTCGCCTTGGCTTCCAGATACACATCCTTGATATCGTCGCCGATGCCCTTCTTCTCTTCTTCGAGACGCTCGATGCGCTCGATCAAAAGGCGTAGCTGGTCGGCGGCGACATTGCCTTCGCTCATGGGTCTTATCTCCAATGGATGTGAATCGGTTGCCGGGGTCCTAGTGGTTGTCGGCGTTCTTCGCCACACTCTCTTTCATCCGGGCGATCTGATCGGGCGTGGCCTCGCCCTGATAGCGATCCTTCCATTCCGCAAAGGGCATGCCGTGGATGAGTTCGCGCGCCTCGTCGCGGCTCAGGCCGCCATCGGCTTCCGCGATCCAGTCGGCAAGGCAGTTGCGGCAGAAGCCGGCCGCGCCCATCAGATCGATATTCTGGACGTCGCTGCGATGTTGAAGATGCGCGACCAGCCTGCGGAAGGCGGTTGCGGCGACGCTGTCGTTGATTATGCTGTCGGGCACCGACACTATCCTTTCCATCATCATCCTGTCGTGCAGCACGGATAAATGAAAAGAGCGTCCTGGCAAGCCGGGGCGCCATGACGAGCAGGAGCGAATGCCTATGACGAGATTGCAGCCCCGGACGCGCAAGGTCCGCATCCTTGTCACTTTGGGGCCATCGAGCGATTCGGCGGAGATGATCCGCGCGCTGTTCGTCGCCGGGGCGGACGCCTTCCGCATCAATATGAGCCATGGCGCGCAGGAAGATCACGCCGCGCGCATCGCGACCATCCGCGCGCTGGAAAAGGAATATGGGCGACCCACGACGATCCTGGGCGATCTGCAAGGGCCAAAGCTGCGGGTCGGCACCTTCGCGGCGGGGCCGGTGATGTTGCAGACCGGCGCGGCGTTCGTGCTCGACCGCGACCTGACGCCGGGCGACGTACGGCGCGTCAATCTGCCCCATCCCGAAATCTATGCCGCGCTGGTCCCGGAGACCCGGCTGCTGCTGGACGATGGCAAGCTGGTGCTGCGGGTCAAGTCCGTGGACGAGGACCGGATCGAGACGATTGTCGAGGTCGGCGGGATGCTGTCCGATCGCAAGGGTGTGAACGTGCCCGATGTGGTGGTGCCGGTGCCCGCGCTGACGGACAAGGACCGGCGGGACCTGAGCTTCGCCATGCAGCAGGGGCTGGACTGGATCGCGCTGAGCTTCGTCCAGCGGCCAGAGGATCTGGCGGAAGCGCGCAAGCTGATGGGTGGCTATGGCGCGTTGATGGCCAAGATCGAAAAGCCCTCCGCCGTGCAGCGGCTGGAGGAGATATTGGAGGTCGCCGATGGCGTCATGGTCGCGCGCGGCGATCTGGGCGTCGAACTGCCGCCGCAGGCCGTGCCGCCGCTTCAGAAGCAGATCGTCGCCACCGCGCGCCGGATGGGCCGTCCGGTGGTCGTGGCGACGCAGATGCTCGAATCGATGATTACCGCGCCGACGCCGACGCGCGCCGAAGTGTCCGATGTCGCCACCGCCGTTTATGACGGGGCCGACGCCATCATGCTTTCGGCCGAGACGGCGGCGGGGGCCTGGCCGGTCGAGGCTGTGCGGATGATGGACAGCATCGCCCACAGCGTAGAGCGCGATCCGGGCTATTTCGCGCGGCTGCATTTCACCGAGACCCAGCCCGATTCGACCACGGCGGACGCATTGGCGGAAGCGGCGGCGGGGATCGTGCCGGTGGTGGGGGCGAGCGCTATCGCCTGCTTCACCTCATCGGGCAGCACGGTGCGCCGGCTCGCGCGCGAGCGTCCGTCCGCGCCGATCCTCGCGCTGACGCCGCGCCAGGACACCGCGCGCAAACTCGGCCTGACCTGGGGCGTTCATGCGGTGCGGACCAAGGATATCGGCACGTTCGAGGAAATGATCGGCAAGGCGCGGCGCATGAGCCTGCGCCATCATATGACCGCCAAGGGGCAGAAGATCGTCGTGCTTGCGGGGGTGCCCTTCGGCACGCCGGGATCGACCAACGTCCTGCATGTCGCGACGATTCGCGGTGATGAGCTGAAGGGGCGGGAATAGCGCGGGCGGGGCGCAGTATTTGTAGACCGCACCGGCCTTCATCCCCACCCGGCCGCCCACCAGAATATCATGTCTGGGCAGCCGGGTGGGGATGAAGGCCGGTGCGGTTGCACCTGAGGCGCATTTCCAAACAGGCACTCAAACGCAGCGAGCGCCCGGTCCATCAGGATCGGGCGCTCGCGGAATATGGCAGTTTCACCAGGGTTCCGCCGACGAAGCGGCGGCGACCCGGATCAGCCCTGGCGGGCTTTGAAACGGCGGTTGGTCTTGTTGATCACATAGGTGCGGCCACGGCGGCGGATCACGCGGTTGTCCCGGTGCCGGTCCTTGAGCGACTTGAGTGAATTGCGGATCTTCATGGAAGTCTGCCCTTGAGTATTGCGATGGTGCCGAAAATCGAAGCGCTGCCCCTATGGGCGGGGCGGGGCAAAGTCAAGGGTGGGGCACGCTCTTTTGCCTGATGATCGTCCCGAGCGCAGCGAAGCGGAGGCAGGCGCGTTGGGATGGAAATGGAGCGCTGGCGTCGTGTATGGGTCACGCACCCCTTTTGGAGTTGGGTCCATGTTGAAGCCTATTCTCGCATCCGCCTGCCTCGTCGCTTCGCTGACGGGGTGCGCCACCGCTGTCCCGCCGGTCGAGGTCACGCGCTTTCATGTGGGTGATCCGGCGCGATCCGGCACGATCGCAGTCGAGGAAATGCCCGGCAATCCCGACGTCAGCCTGGAATTCCGCACCTATGCGACCGCGGTGGAGCGGGAGTTGCAGGGCGTCGGATTTACCGCGGTGCAGCCGGGCGCGCCCAGCGCCTATGTCGCGCGCGTGGCGTTGCGCCGCGCCTTCCGCCCAACCGGCTACGGCACGGAAAAGCCGGTGAGCGTGGGCGTGGGCGGCGCGGTGGGTAGCGGCGGCTATTCGGGGCTGGGGGTCGGGATCGGCATCAATCTGTCGGGCAAGCCCAAGGATATCGTGACCACCGAGCTTCAGGTGCAGATTCGCCGCCGGGGTGATGTGGACGCGATCTGGGAAGGGCGCGCCATGACACAGGCGCGCGAGGGCACGCCCGCCGCGCAGCCCGGCATCGCGGCGGCCAAGCTCGCCGCCGCGCTGATCGGGGGCTATCCGGGGGAATCCGGGCGCACTATAAGCGTCAAATGACGATCTCCATCACCAGCGCTTTCGACAGCGGCAATATTCGCGTTCTTTCCATCCATGACCACCCGGACGGCGTCCGCGCCGAGCTGGAAATCGTGCGCGATCATCAGAGCGATTTTTATCAATGGTTCCACTTCCGCGTCGCGGGGGCGGCGGGGCGCGAGGTCGAACTGAAGATCGTCAATTGCGGCGATTCGGCCTATCCCGACGGCTGGCAGGGCTACAAGGCGCGGATGAGCGAGGATCGCGAGACCTGGTTGCTCGCCGACACCAGCTATGCCGATGGCGTGCTGACCATCCGCGTCACGCCCGACAATGGCGCGCTGTGGATCGCCTATTTCGCGCCCTATTCGATGGAGCGGCATCATGATCTGATCGCCTGGGCGGCGTGCCAGCCGGGCGTGGTGCAGCGTGAACTGGGGGTGACGCTGGATGGCCAGCCGCTCGACCTGCTGACCATCGGCGAAGGCGCGAAGCAGGTGTGGCTCTATGCCCGCCAGCACCCCGGCGAGACCATGGCGGAATGGTGGATGGAAGGCGCGCTGGAGCGGCTATGCGATGAAGAGGATGCGGTTGCCCGGCTGCTGCGCGCGCGGGCGACCTTCCATATCGTGCCCAATATGAACCCGGACGGCAGCCGGCGTGGCCATCTGCGCACCAATGCGGCGGGCGTGAACCTGAACCGCGAATGGCATTCGCCGTCGCCCGAACATAGCCCGGAAGTGTTCGCCGTGCGCGCCGCCATGGACGAGACCGGCGTCGATTTCGCGATCGACGTGCATGGCGACGAGGCGATCCCGGCGGTGTTTCTGGCAGGGTTCGAGGGCATCCCGTCGATCACCGAGCGCCAGCTTGGCCTCTATCGTCGCTATCGCGACACGCTGGCGACGCGCACGCCCGATTTCCAGACGAAGCGCGGCTATCCGGTGGCGGGCGAGGGGAAAGCCAATCTCACCATGTCCACCAACCAGATCGCGGAGCGTTTCGGCGCGGTAGCGATGACGCTGGAAATGCCGTTCAAGGATAATGACGATTTGCCGGACGCCGATTTCGGCTGGTCGCCGGCGCGGTCGATGCAGCTTGGCAAGGATTGTCTGGCCGTGCTGACGGAGATGATCGACGAAATCTGAGACGCGCGCGCTTATGCCGCCGGAAACAGTTCGCCCAGAAAGTCGGTCATCGCCTTGAAGCTGCGCCGGTCGGCGTCTGGCTGATAGGCCATGCCCTTTTCGGGCATATGGACGCTTTCGTCGGTGAAAGCGTGGCCGGTGCCGCCATAGGCGTGAATCTGCCAGTCGCACCGCGCCGCGCTCAACTCCGTCGCCAGCGCGGTGACGGCTGCGGGCGGGGCCAGCGGATCGTCCCAGCCATGGCAGATGAGCAGCTTCGCGGTGATCGCGGCGTTGGGGAAGGGCGGGGCGTCATAGACGCCATGAAAGCTGACGCCGCCGGCAATGTCCGCGCCGCCGCGCACCAGATCGAGCACGCATTTGCCGCCGAAGCAGAATCCGATCGCCGCCGTGCGCGCCGCATCCACCTGCGGCATGGCCTTGAGCGTCGCGTGGCAGGCCCGAAGCCGCGCCAGCATCAGGGCGCGGTCGGCGTTCAGTTCGTTCATATAGCGGCCAGGATCGGCATCGGTGCGAGCCGACCGCCGACCCTGACCAAAGATGTCGGCGACGAGCACCGCATAGCCCAGTGCCGCGACCTTTTCGGCATAGGCGAAATCGCTCTCCTGGGTGCCGAGCACATTGGGGAACAACAATATACCGGGGCGCTGGGGACCGGCGGCGTCCGCGAACACCGCCATGCTTTCCAGCGGCCGGTCGGGACCTTCATGCAGGATGGGTTCGCGGGTCATCATGATCGGTCGCCTTTTTCAGATGCTGCCATGGCCGGGCGCTTCGCCGCGCGCCGCGCGATCGATGCGCGAAGGGCGCTTCCATCCGATGCGCGGGCGCTTGCGCAGGCGCAGCGTCGGCCAGTCGCCATTGTCGGCGCGTTCGGCCAGCCGCATGCCCTGCGCGCGATAGGCCGCCAGCACGGCGGGCGCCTGACCGTTCAGCAACCCGGCGAGGATGATCGAGCCGCCATCCTCCACCAGCGCGCAGAGCGAGGGCGCGAGTTCGATCAGCGGCCCGGCGAGGATATTGGCGATCAACAGATCATAGGGCGCGCGTCCGCCGATGGTGGCATGATCCGCCCCCGCCGCAGTGAAAAGCGCCAATTGGCCCCGGCCAGCACCAGTCAGCACACCGTTCGCGCGGGCATTTTGTTCGCTGATCTCGACTGCGACCGGATCGATATCCGATGCCGTCGCATAGGCGCGCGGCCACAGATGCAGCGCGGCGAAGGCGAGCAGGCCGGTGCCGGTGCCGATATCGGCGATATTGCCAAAGCGCATGCCGACCCGGCGCATCCGGTCGAGCATGGCAAGGCATCCCGCCGTCGTTTCATGCTGCCCGGTGCCGAAGGCGCGGCCCGCCTCGATCAGAAAGTTGATCTGGCCCGGCTGTTCGGGGTCGGTGGCGATATTGCGGACATGGAAGCGGCCCGCGCTGACCGGCTCCAGCCCCTGCTGGCTGAGCGTCACCCAATCCTCGTCGGGCAAGGCTTCGATCACCGGCTTTATCGCCCTGGCGCTCGGTACGAGCGAGCGCAGCAACTTGATCGCGGCGGGAGCGGGCTTGCCTTCGAAATAGGCGTCGAGCCGCCAGGCGTCCTCATTGTCGGGTTCGGCTTCGCTGGTCATCAGCACCGGGGGCTGCTCCATCGCCGCAAACGCCGCGATCTCGCCGTCCAGCGCTTCGGCTTCGGCGCGGGTACAGGGCAGGGTGACTTTCCAGCTTTGGGCCAAACTTTGGGCCAAGCTTTGAGGCAGGCTTTGCGGGGCCGATGCAGCGATATCGTTCATCGGCCGCCCATAGCCCAGCCCGCCGCGAGGGGGAAGGGCCGGGGCGATGCGTGGGAAGGGGTCAGGCGACCTGTCGACCGAAATCCGATGCGGCGTTGCGCAGGCTGCTGAGCTTTCCTTCCACGCTCACAAAGCCGCGTTCAAGCTGGTCGATTTCCGATGCGACGACTTCGGTATCCTGGCGGATGGCGGAAATGGTGGTCGACATGGAATCGGCGGCCAGCGCGGTTTCATCGACGGCGGCGGTAATCATGGTGACGGTCTGCGCCTGCGCGTCCATGGCGTGACGGATGCGTTCGGCGCTCGACTGCACCTCGCCCACCGTTTCGCGAATGCGCTGGTTGGTGTCTACCGATTGCCGGGTCGATGCCTGAATATCGGCGATCTTGCCCGCAATCTCGTCCGTCGCCCGCGCGGTCTGGTTGGCGAGGCTCTTGACCTCCTGCGCCACCACGGCAAAGCCGCGTCCGGCATCGCCAGCACGGGCGGCCTCGATCGTCGCGTTGAGTGCGAGCAGATTGGTCTGCCCCGCAATGTCACGAATCAGGCCCAGGATCGATTCGATCGACTTGGCATGGTCCGACAGGGTGGCCGACATGGATACGGCATCGCCCGATTGAGACGCCGCGCGCTGCGCGATCTCGGCCGCGGCCTCAACTTCGGTGCGGGCGTCCTCGATCGCGCGGATCAGGCCGGCGGAGGTGCGCGCGGCCTCGCGCATGGCGAGTGCCGACTGCTCGGCGGCGGCGGCGACTTCGGACGCCTTGCCCAGCATGCCGCGCGTCGCGGCGGACGCATCCCTGGCCTGTTCGCGCAGTGATTCGCCAAGCTGGGAAGCGCCGCCGATTTCCGTGACGATCCGCTGTTCGAACAGCGCGCTGTAGCGTTGCCGCTCGGCACGCTGCGTCTCCGTTGTATCGCGGGCCAGAACCTTGCCCATCACGCCCGTGTCCATCATGGAAATTCGATTGATGGTGATCAGCATCCGCTGGCATCGCGCCCGATCATTTTCGGTGCGGTCCCAGATCAGTTCGGAAAGCTTTTCGTTGGACCGCGCAATGGCCGCCATCACGCTGTCCACCGGGATGCCCTTTTCACGGGCATGTCGGATGCAGGCCGTCTGCATGTCGATCCAGCGTCCGGCGTCGTAATGCGCAAGTTTCTCGCGGATATAATCATGCGTTCGCGCTTCAATGCGCGCCAGCGCCTCGGTGCCGACCAGACTGCGCAGATCGCTGCTCTGCGTGTATCGCTGGAAGAAAGCGTCCGCCACTTCCGCGATCGAATCCTGAACGAGGCCATGAATTTCCAGCGCGCCCTGCGCGATGCTGTTCATGGGGTCGATTTTCCGGAGGAAATCGGCCTCGACGGTCTTGCTTGCGTCGGCGGATGACATGCTCTTGCGGCCTCTCGATATAATGCAAAGCGTATCTTGCGGCATAGTTGAATTTGGTTAAGCGATCCTTAGCCCCGCAACCCGCCCCGTCGATGCGCGGGCAGCTTGCCCTTGGCCGCGTTCGCACTTAAGGGGAGCGGAATCAGGAAATAGCTTCAGGGACGGAGTAAATATGGCGCGAACCAACAGCCGGCCGCTCTCGCCGCATCTGACGATCTGGAAATGGGGTCCGGCCATGGCCATCTCCATCCTGCATCGCGTCACCGGCAATGGATTGGCAACGGTAGGGGCGATGGGTCTGGTGTGGTGGCTGACCGCCGCCGCGATCGGGCCTGACGCTTATGCGAACTTCATCGCCTGCGCGACGTCGCCGATCGGCTATCTGGTCATGGTTGGCCTGACCTGGGTGTTTTTCCAGCATATGTTTTCGGGGCTGCGCCATTTCGTGCTGGATATCGGCGCGGGCTATGAACTGAAGAGCAACAAGAGCTGGTCGCTGGCGGTTCCGGCCGCTGCGATCATCGTGACCGGCTTCGTCTGGCTTTATATCCTTGGAAAGGGTTTCTGATGGGCAACGGTACTGGTATCGGCCGCGTCCGTGGCCTGGGTTCGGCAAAGCATGGCGCGCATCACTGGCTGGCGCAGCGCTACACCGCCGTCGGCAATTTGCTGCTCGTCCTGTGGCTGATTGTCAGCCTGCTGACACTGCCGGGGCTTGATTATCAGAGCGTCGTGAGCTGGATCGGCCGTCCGCTGGTCGCCGTGCCGCTGATGCTGATGATCGTCAGCATCTTCTGGCATCTGCGCTTGGGCATGCAGGTGATGCTGGAGGATTATGTCCACGACAAGGGTCTGGCTTTCCTGTCGATCCTGCTTCTGAACTTCTACGCCATTGGCGGCGCGGCCGCCGGACTCTTCGCCATCGCGAAGATCGCATTCACGGGGGCCGCTTCCTGATGTCGAACGAAAGCTACAAGATCATCGACCACACCTATGACACGGTGGTCGTGGGTGCTGGTGGGTCGGGCCTGCGCGCCACCATGGGCAGCGCCGAGGCGGGCCTCAAGACCGCGTGCATCACCAAGCTGTTCCCGACCCGCAGCCACACGGTTGCGGCGCAGGGCGGTATCGCGGCGAGCCTGGGCAACAATTCGCCCGATCACTGGACCTGGCACATGTACGACACCGTCAAGGGGTCCGACTGGCTGGGCGATCAGGACGCGATCGAATATATGGTGCGTGAAGCGCCTGCCGCCGTCTACGAGCTGGAGCATGCGGGTGTGCCGTTCAGCCGCAATGCGGAAGGCACGATCTACCAGCGGCCCTTCGGCGGCCACATGCAGAATATGGGCGCCGGCCCGCCGGTGCAGCGCACCTGCGCCGCCGCCGATCGCACCGGCCATGCGATGCTGCATGCGCTGTATCAGCAGTCGCTGAAATATGACGCGGACTTCTATATCGAATATTTCGCCATCGACCTCATCATGGAAAATGGCGAGTGCCGGGGCGTGATCGCCATCTGCATGGAGGACGGGTCGATCCACCGCTTCCGCAGTCATGCGGTCGTGCTGGCGACGGGCGGTTATGGCCGCGCCTATTTCTCCGCCACCTCGGCGCATAGCTGCACCGGCGACGGCGGCGGCATGGTGCTGCGCGCTGGCCTGCCGCTCCAGGATCTGGAGTTCGTGCAGTTCCACCCGACCGGCATTTACGGCGCGGGCGTGCTCATCACCGAAGGCGCGCGTGGCGAGGGCGGCTATCTCACCAACTCCGAAGGCGAGCGCTTCATGGAGCGCTATGCCCCGTCGGCGAAGGATCTGGCGTCGCGTGACGTCGTGTCCCGGTCGATGGCGATGGAAATGCGCGAAGGGCGCGGTGTCGGCGAGCATAAGGATCATATCTTCCTCCACCTCGATCATATCGATCCCAAGGTACTGGCGGAGCGGCTGCCGGGCATTACCGAAAGCGGCAAGATTTTCGCGGGCGTCGACCTGACGCGCCAGCCGCTGCCGGTGACGCCGACGGTCCATTATAATATGGGCGGCATCCCCTGCAACTATCACGGCCAGGTCGTGACGAAGGTCGGCGACGATCCCGAAGTCATCGTGCCGGGCCTGTTCGCGGTCGGCGAAGCGGCGTGCGTGTCGGTGCATGGCGCGAACCGCCTCGGCTCCAACTCGCTGATCGACCTTGTCGTGTTCGGCCGGGCCACGGGCCTGTTCCTCAAGGACAATATCAAGCCCAACAGCCCGCACAAGGCGCTGCCCACGGACTCGGCCGATCTGGCGCTCGGCCGGCTCGACCATTATCGCAATGCGAAAGGCGGCACGTCGACGGCGGATATCCGCATGGACATGCAGCGCACGATGCAGAAGCACGCCGCCGTGTTCCGCGACAGCGCGCTGCTGGCCGAAGGTGTCACGCAGATGCAGGCGGTCAACAAGCGGTTGCAGGATGTCAAGGTCAGCGACCGTTCGCTGATCTGGAACACCGACCTGATCGAGACGCTGGAACTCGACAATCTCATGAGCCAGGCCGTCTGCACGATGGAAGGCGCCGATGCCCGCAAGGAATCGCGCGGGGCGCATGCGCATGAGGATTTCCCGAACCGCGACGACGAAAACTGGATGAAGCACACAATCAGCTGGTTCGAAGGCTGGGGCGGATCGGGCGGCAAGGTGACACTCGATTACCGGCCGGTGCATGATTACACGATGACCGACGAGGCCGAATATATCAAGCCGAAGGCACGGGTGTATTGATCCGTCGCTGACTGGTTGAGATTAGAAGGGGGCGGGCCGAAAGGTCCGCCCTTTTTTTGTTGGGGCGGGTTTTGGACTGTGACTGGGAACGACAAGAGGCAGGCATTGAGGTCGATTTATTATAGGCCTGTTGATTGCTGCTGAGAAGTGACCCGGGGTTTTCATCGAGAAGTGACCCACCTT
>NZ_JBMDKW010000039.1:0-851 GCF_057809915.1 Sphingobium sp. FG11 | reverse complement strand
TAGGGTCAGGACTCATTGATTGAGCCAGAAGATGACCGTGGCAGCGATGCAGATGGCGGACATGAAGGTATGGGCGCAGCGATCGTAGCGGGTGTGGATGCGTCGCCAGTCCTTGAGCCTGCCGAACATGATCTCGATCTTGTGGCGCTGGCGATAGAGTGTGGCGTCGTGCGGGATCGGCACCTTCCGGTTCACCTTTGAAGGGATGCAGGCAGCGATCTTGCGGGCCGCCAGCGCGGCCCGGAACCAGTCGGCGTCGTAGCCCCTGTCACCGAGCAGGGCTTTGGCCTTGGGGAAGGCGTTGATCATGAGGGCCGCGCCCTTGTAATCGCTCATTTGGCCTTCGCTCAGCAGCATGACCAGCGGCCTGCCCCTGCCATCGCATACGGCATGGAGCTTGGAGTTCAGGCCCCCCTTGGTGCGTCCGATACGTCGGGAAACAGCCCCTTTTTGAGCAGGCTCGCCGCCGTCCGATGTGCCTTCAGATGGGTCGCGTCGATCATCCACTGGTCCGGCTTCCCGCCCTTCGCTGCAAGGCCTGCGAATATCTTGTTGAACACGCCAAGCCGGCTCCAGCGTATGAAGCGGTTGTAGATCGTCTTGGGTGGTCCGTACTCCACAGGGGCATCGCGCCACCGCAGGCCGTTCCTGATTACGAAGATGATGCCGCTGATGATCCGGCGATCATCGACACGCGGCACCCCATGTGACAGCGGAAAATACGGCTCGATCCGGCGCATCTGCGCCTCCGATAACCAGATCAGATCACTCATGGCAACGCCTCCTCACGCCGCCATTGAATCAACCGTTCGCCATCTTCATAAGTGATTTAACAGGTCCTGAGCCTAGCG
>NZ_JBMDKW010000038.1:0-922 GCF_057809915.1 Sphingobium sp. FG11 | reverse complement strand
ATTCAAGCGATGGGGTTTGCGGAACGGTTGAGCTGGATGAAGTCCTGGTGAGTGGGGCTGTGCCCGATGCTGCCATATTGGGTGACGAGATGGTCGCGCGTCTTGGCTGCTTCGCCGGGGACGGTCTGGGCGAGGGCCTTGCGCATGGTGGCGGCGTCATAGTCGCAGCAATAGGCCGGGGTCGCGGGGTGCTGGCGCCACGATTGGGCGAGCGAGCCGCCATCGACGGGATCAAAGCCCATGGCGTCGACGATGTCGCTCACCAGCGCCTTGTGCGCGGGTTCGTCGCCCGCGACGGCGATGGCGAGCCGCCCCGGCGTGCCCCTGGGCTGGCCCAGTTCCGCCAGCGAGTAGGCGAGGATGTTGTTGAACGCCTTGATGACGGGGCGGCCGATCTGGCGCGCGACCCATACGCTCTCGACCTCGCCTGCGTCGATGTCGGCGATCTGCGGATCGCGCATGCCCGGATAATAGTTGCCGGTGTCGATCACCGGCACATCCTGCGGGACGGCGGCGAACAGATCCTTGGGCAGGCTGGCGATGGCGGGCAGCGGGATAGACAGGATGATCATGTCGGCTCCGGCGACGGCGCCCTTCGCATCGGCTGCTGTCGCACCGATTTCGTCGGCAAAGGCGCGGACGCTGTCTGCGCCCCTGGAATTGGCGACGCTGACCTGATGTCCTGCCGCCGCCAGCCAGCGCGCAAGGAGGCCGCCGATGCTGCCGATACCGATGACGCCGATCTTCATGCCCTGCTCTCTCCCAACCCTGTTGCTTTACACCGGGGTTTAGGCCTAAGTAGTGGCATCGGCAATAGCCTACCGTAAAGTTTGAAACTGTCTAAAAGGTAAGTATGGATGGGACATGACTGGGTCTGTGACGACCCCCAAAAACAACTCATCTGGGCCGCCGCTACAAAGGA
>NZ_JBMDKW010000037.1:0-1358 GCF_057809915.1 Sphingobium sp. FG11 | reverse complement strand
TTGCTTCTGCTTGGCATTGCTTTGGGGTGGGTCAGGCGCTATCGAGGCACATAAACATTTCTTTATATCGTTATTCTGCGTCTCTATTTTGCGGGAGTCCCATGCGCCAAAATTATCTCTTCACCTCGGAATCGGTTTCCGAAGGCCATCCCGACAAGGTTGCAGACCAGATTTCGGACGCGATCGTCGATCTGTTCCTGTCCAAGGATCCCGAAGCGCGCATCGCCTGCGAAACGCTGACGACGACGCAACTGGTGGTCCTGGCCGGCGAAATCCGCTGCAAGGGCGTCTATGAGGATGGCGAGTGGGCGCCCGGCGCGCAGGCTGAGATCGAACAGACGGTCCGTGAAACCGTCAAGCGCATCGGCTATGAGCAGGACGGCTTCCACTGGGAAAGCTTCCGCTTCGAGAATAATCTGCACGCCCAGTCCGCCCACATCGCCCAGGGTGTCGACGCCAGCGGCAACAAGGATGAAGGCGCCGGCGATCAGGGCATCATGTTCGGCTTCGCCTGCGACGAGACGCCCGACCTGATGCCCGCCACGCTCTATTTCAGCCACCGCATCCTGCACCGCATGGCGCAGGACCGGCATTCGGGCGCGGCCCCCTTCCTGGAACCGGACGCCAAGAGCCAGGTCACGCTGCGCTTCGAGAATGGCAAGCCGGTCGCCGCGACCGCGATCGTCGTCTCGACCCAGCATGGCAAGGGCTATGACGAAGGCGAGAAGGAGGCGGAACTGCACGCCTATGTTCGTCAGGTCGTCGCCGACATCCTGCCGCCCGAGCTGCTGAGCGACGAGACCGTCTATCACATCAACCCGACCGGCAGCTTCGAGATCGGCGGGCCGGATGGCGACGCGGGCCTGACTGGCCGCAAGATCATCGTCGACACCTATGGCGGCGCCGCGCCCCATGGCGGCGGCGCATTCAGCGGCAAGGACCCGACCAAGGTCGATCGTTCGGCCGCCTATATCACGCGTTATCTCGCCAAGAATATCGTCGCCGCCGGTCTCGCCACCCGCTGCACCATCCAGCTCGCCTATGCGATCGGCGTCGCCAAGCCGCTGTCGCTCTATGTCGATACCCATGGCACCGGAACCGTGAGCGACGATGCGATCGAAGCGGCGATCGGCAAGATCGCCAAGCTCGGCGGCATGACCCCGCGTGGCATCCGTACCCATCTGGGCCTCAACAAGCCGATCTACCAGCGCACCGCCGCCTATGGCCATTTCGGCCGCGACCCCGAAGGCGACTTCTTCCCGTGGGAAAAAACCGACCTCGTCAGCGACCTTAAGGCCGCGCTCGCCTGAACTGATCGCCGCAGAAACAAAAAGGCGCCGGAAGCAAACTCCGGCGCC
>NZ_JBMDKW010000036.1:0-1744 GCF_057809915.1 Sphingobium sp. FG11 | reverse complement strand
AAGGTGGGTCACTTCTCGATGAAAACCCCGGGTCACTTCTCAGCAGCAATCAACACCGAGTGGCTCGACCGAGAGCATGTCGCGCTCAAGGCTTATGTCGCCGGCATCAGTACGCGACTCTTCACACAGCGGGCAACCGCCGTCTTCAATGCGGATATTTTTGCGCTCCCCTTCCCCGAGGACGGCAACCTCGACCTGAGCGCCAACGAACGGATTCTGACCGACGACATCGTCGCCTTTCAGCGTGATTTCATTCGACTGGGAACGCGCTCCAAACTCATGCATAGCGCGCTGGCCGATGCGCTCGAGCGATTCGACAGCACGCTCCTCGAGCAGATCAATGCTGTTTACGGCCGCAACCCCTTGCAGGCGTTGCCATCCTATCACTGGTCCGGCGCGATTTGCCGGGCTTATGTCTTCGGTGATGGACAGGTCGACTGGGCAGATGCCGAAGCGCTACGGCATAAGCTTGACGGCCTTTTGTACGAACGCCGCGGGTCCAGCCTCACGATTGCCCGGATCACCCGTCTTTACGATCAGGGTTTCGTCTTCCTGCTGAAACCTGATCGACATCGTTTCTGGACGCGCTCGGTCGCGTTGCACGATGCCGACGACATCCTCGCCGATTTGCGCGCGCAGGGCTTCTGAGATGTTGGCTGATGGCGGGGAAAGCGTTGCTCGGGCAGGGTCACTCGGAACTGGCATCCATCTTCCCGGCGAGTGGCTTGGCGCACTGGTGACATTCATCGGCGGCGTCCTTCCGGACTGGCGCGACGACCCGGTTCGCGAGGCAGCAACGGGTGAAACGAAACTTACGGCGCAACTGTGCGCGCGCCTCAACAGTGCTTCGCGGCATGCACCGGGCTGGGACTTTCTGCAATTCCGACGGGAGGAACCGGACGAGGCGGACGGGCGGCGCGCAGTCGATCTCGCCGTTTCGCCGAGCGGTGAGGTGATCTGGATAAAGGGTCGCGAATATACCGAATACCGCACCCTGCTTCCGATCGAATGCAAACGACTGCCGACGCCATCGAGCAGCGATCGTGACGAGCGCGAATATCTGATCAGCCGGTTCAGCTCCACCGGCAGCGTGCAGCGCTTCAAGGCCGGACATCACGGTGCAGCTCATGGACGGGCGGCGATGATTGGATATGTGCAGGCCCATGACATCGGGCACTGGCAAGCGAAAGTCGACAGCTGGATCGATGGCATCGTTAAGGACGCGACCGAGAATTGGTCCGCCGCCGACAAGCTCGCATTGATCGCCCATGACAGCCCGCGGCGCCTGGCGGCATTGCGATCTCGCCATGACCGGCGTGCCGGCCTCGAACCGATCCATATCGATCACCTTTGGATCGAGATGTAAGGCTCGATGACCAACTCAGCCTGGCGCAGACAGGCTAACGCAGACGTCTATTGCAGCGAAGATGCTCGGGGTAAACCGGTACCCCGCCAAGAATTGCCAGCCGGTCCATTCCTGTGGGGAGAGGCTGAGGATTGTCCGCCAGCCAGGCGCAATATTCCTCTTCGGTGTCGAAGTCTGGCGTCTGGTCGGAGAAGTCGCTCATGCGGCGGATATAATATGTGCTCTGTCGGCCGCGGATTGGGACATGCCTTCGCGGCGGCGCTTGTCGATAAACTCCTGCGCGATCTCCCCGAAGCTGTTTGCGGCTGAAACCTTGGCCCTGGGCTTTGTCTGCTGCTTTTCGCGGGCAGGGTCGGCACCGGCCGCGAGCGCCGCGCT
>NZ_JBMDKW010000035.1:0-2443 GCF_057809915.1 Sphingobium sp. FG11 | reverse complement strand
TGTTGATTGCCGTTGAGAAGTGACCCGGGGAGGCCAGTAATTTCCACTGAGAAGTGACCCATGTTTGAACACGTCCCTGGCTTTGGCGGGCGGGGGACCATGGAGTGTTGGACATGGCATTATTGAGCGTCATCCGGCGCTGGCATTACCGCGATCATCTGTCGATCCGGGAGATAGCCAAGCGTACCGGTCTATCGCGTAACACCGTCCGTAAGTATCTGCGGTCGGACACAGTCGAGCCGCAGTTCAAGGCGCCCGAGCGGCCGAGCAAGCTGGACCCGTTCGTCGAGCGGCTGACGGCGTGGCTCCGGCGAGAGATGGGCCGCTCGCGCAAGCAGAAGCGCACAGTCAAGCAGCTCTATGCCGATCTGGTGAGTCTGGGCTTTGATGGGTCCTACGGCCGTGTCGCGGCCTTTGCCCGGAGCTGGCGCGATGATTATCGTCGCCAGCAGCAGATGAGCGGCAAGGGCACCTTCGTGCCGTTGTCGTTCGCCCCGGGTGAGGCGTTCCAGTTTGATTGGAGCGAGGATTGGGCGATTATCGATGGCGTGCGCACCAAGCTGCAGGTGGCGCACTTCAAGCTCAGCTACAGCAAAGCCTTCTTCATTCGGGCGTATCTCCTGCAGACCCACGAGATGCTGTTCGACGCCCATAATCATGCGTTCCGCGTGCTGGGCGGCGTGCCGCGCCGCGGCATCTATGACAACATGCGCACCGCGGTCGACAAGGTCGGACGCGGCAAGGACCGGACCGTCAACGCCCGCTTCCTGACGATGGTCAGTCATTATCTCTATGAGGCGGAGTTCTGTAATCCGGCAGCGGGTTGGGAGAAGGGCCAGGTCGAGAAGAACGTCCAGGATGCGCGACATCGGCTGTGGCAGCCGGTTCCCCAGATCGAGACTCTCGATGCCCTGAACAACTGGCTGGAGGATCGCTGCAAGGCGCTGTGGCAGGATATCCCGCATGGGATCGAACCGGGTTCTGTCGCTGATGCCTGGGCCGAGGAGGTGGCAAGCCTCATGCCGATGGGCAGGCCGTTCGACGGCTTTGTCGAGTATGGCAAGCGGGTCTCGCCAACCTGCCTTATCCATCTGGAGCGTAACCGCTACAGTGTGCCGGCCTCCTTCGCCAACCGTCCTGTCAGCGTGCGGCTCTATCCTGACCGCTTCCTCGTCGTCGCAGAGGGGCAGCTGCTATGCGAGCATCAGCGGATCATCGATCGATCCCATGATGGACCGGGACGCACTGTTTATGACTGGCGCCATTATCTGGCGGTGGTCCAGCGCAAGCCTGGAGCCCTGCGCAACGGCGCGCCGTTCCTCGAGATGCCCGACCCCTTCCAGCGGTTACAGCGCCATCTGTTGCGCGCTCCCGGCGGCGACAGGGAGATGGTCGAGATCCTTGCCCTGGTGCTGCACCATGATGAGCAGGTCGTGCTGATGGCGGTCACCATGGCGCTGGAGGCCGGTGTTCCGACCAAGACCCATATCCTCAACCTCTTGCACCGGCTGATCGACGGCAAGCCGCTGACGACACCGCCGATCACGGCGCCACAAGCGTTGAAGCTCGTCAGCGAACCGCTTGCCAATGTGGAACGCTATGATGCGCTGCGCGGGGAGAACCGCCATGCGTCATGATCCCGCCAGCGGCGCCATCATCGTCATGCTGCGCAGCCTCAAGATGCACGGCATGGCACAAGCCGTCACCGATCTCATGGAACAAGGAGCGCCAGCGTTCGATGCGGCCGTCCCGATCCTGTCCCAGCTTCTGAAGGCGGAGACTGCCGAACGGGAGGTGCGATCGGTATCCTATCAGCTCAAGATCGCGCGGTTCCCGGCCTATCGCGATCTGGCGGGCTTCGACTTTGCCAGCAGCGAGATCAATGAGGCACTGGTCCGCCAGCTCCACCGCTGCGAGTTTATGGACGTGGCCGACAATATCGTGCTGGTCGGCGGTCCCGGCACCGGCAAGACCCACATCGCCACCGCGCTGGGCGTTCAGGCCATCGAGCATCACCGCAAACGGGTGCGGTTCTTCTCCACAGTCGAGCTGGTCAACGCGCTCGAACAGGAGAAGGCACAGGGCAAAGCTGGCCAGATCGCCGGCAGGTTGGCCCACTCCGATCTCGTGATCCTCGATGAACTTGGCTATCTGCCGTTCAGCGCCTCAGGCGGCGCTCTGCTGTTCCATCTGCTGAGCAAACTCTACGAGCGCACCAGCGTCATCATCACGACCAACCTGAGCTTCAGCGAATGGGCCACCGTCTTCGGTGACGCCAAGATGACCACCGCGCTCCTCGATCGGCTCACCCATCATTGCCACATACTTGAAACCGGCAACGACAGCTTCCGGTTCAAGAACAGCTCGGCTCAGCAGCCCAAAACCAGAAAGGAGAAAACCCCATCTTGACCCACCCCTGACATCCGAAACATAATCGCAAGGT
>NZ_JBMDKW010000034.1:0-2789 GCF_057809915.1 Sphingobium sp. FG11 | reverse complement strand
TGTAGCGCGACGATTACGGTGTCCGGTCGGCGTCAATTTTGATGGCCGATAGGTGGCCGCGCCGGTTGGTGAATTCTGGCTACCATTTGCTGTTGCGAGGAGCAACCGTCGAGCGACAATTATGACGCTGGGTAATTGTCGCTGGCGCTGGCCGGAAGCGAGGGTTTGAAGCGCATGGGATGGTTGGCATGTAATTGCCGCTGGCGACAATTACCCGTTGCCTCAGCAAGGGTGCTCCCGAGCGCGAAGCCAGCGACAATTATGATGGCCGGTCCGGGGCGCCATTGGGCGGGTCGTAATCGCCGGCGTTGATGCGGGCGACGGCGGAACGCTTGCGGTAGCTTTCGCCGTTCATCTCGATGATGGTCGAGTGGTGCACGAGGCGGTCGATCGCGGCGACAGTCATGGCGGGATCAGGGAAGACGTTGTCCCATGCCGAAAATGGCTGGTTGGCGGTAATGGCGAGCGAGTGGCGTTCGTAGCGGTGGGCGATGAGCTCGAACAAGGCGCTGGTCTCGACCTGGTCCTTGCGGACGTAGGACAGATCGTCGAGCACGATGAGATCGAACTTGTCGAGCTTGTCGAGCATGGCGGGCAGGCTGAGGTCGCGGCGCGCGGACTGGAGCTTCTGGACCATGTCGGTGGTGGAGCAGAACAGGACGCGCCGCCCCGTGTCGATGAGGGCATGGCCAATGGCGGCAACTGCGTGCGTCTTGCCGGTCCCGCTCTGGCCGAACAGCAGCAGGTTGCCGCCGTTCTCGATCCAGTCGTCACCGGCGGCGAGGAACAAGAGGTGCGGTTTGCGGATGCCGGGGGCGGCGTCGAAATCGAAGGTGGCGAAGGTCTTGCCTGCGGGCAAGCCGGACTGGTCGCGATGGCGCTGGATGCGCCGGGAGGAGCGATCAGCCATCTCGATCTCGAGAAGCGAGGCCAGCAGGTTGGCGGCCGGCCAGCCATCGCGATCGGCGGTGTCGGTGAGGCGCTTCCAGTTGCGGTTGATGCTCGGCAGGCGCAAGGCCTTCAGCAGGGTAGGCAGTACGGCGGCGGCCTGATCCTTGGTGCGGGTCATCAGTGCACCTCCCCGCTGGCGATCAGGCTGTTGTAGCTGTGCAGATCGGGTGGCGGGATAGCGACATCGCGCTGCGATCTTGCGGTTGGCAGGAACTCGTCCCTGAGCGCATCGACATCGGGCAAGCGCCCGCTGTCGAGAGCCTCATCGATCCGCCGGGCCAGCACGTCGACACAGTCGCCCCTGGCGGCGATATCGAGCAGCGCGACGGCATCGCGGCAGGCCTGCCGTCCATCGAGTTGGGCATCGAAGGCTTGCCAGGCCCGCCGGTAGGCGTGATCGGGGAAGAGGGCTTCGCGGTAGACGAGGTTGCGCAGTGCACCGGGCTTGCGGCGCAGGTTACCGATCATGTGCCGGAAATCGATGCTATGCCCCCGGTGGGGATGACTGATCCGCACACGCGGCGTGGACATTACCCTGTCCGGACCGAGGAAGAGCTCGATGCGATCGTCAAAGAGATGCACGTTGAGGCGCCGTCCGACGAGGCGGGAAGGCACCGAATAGGTAACCCGATCGATGGCGACGGTGCCGTTGCGGGTGACATCGACGGTGACCATGGCGAAATCGGTGGTTCGCCTTGCGGGCAGCGCCTTGAGTACCCTGCGTTCTGCATCGATGCGCGCAGCATGCCGCCGGTTCTGTCTGGCGACCTGCGCCTCAACGAACTCGCGCCAGGCCTCGATGCTGACGAAATCGCGGCTGCCCCGCCGGCGTAAGGCCTGATCGAGCCGTCGCTTGAGATGGGCATGGGGACCTTCGATCGATCCGTTCTCGTGCGCCTCGCCGCGGTTGTTGCGGGTAGCAAGCATGCCGTAATGACGACACAGCTCGTCATAGCTTCGGGTGAAATCCCGCTGCGCATCGGCGTCGAGGTTTTTGTAGGCGGCTGACAGGGAATCGCTGCGGTGTTCGGCCGGCGCACCGCCCAGCTTCCACAACGCATCCTGCAGGTGCTCCGAAAGGGCGGCAAAGCTCTCCCCGCCCAGCACGACAGCCGCATGCTCCCAGCCACTCGCCGCCAAGCGGAAGTGGTAGAGGCGATAGGCCAGGGTCTCGCCGGCAACGGTGACCTTGAGACTGTCGCATACCGTGAAATCCGACAGGCCCTGCCGACCGGGCTCATGATGCTGCGGGAAGAAGATCTCCTTCTCGCCGCCGTGCAGTGCCCGCCAGCGGGCGATCCGGCGTTCCAGTGTTCGTCGTATCGCATCGGGAACAGCATCCTCGCCGAACTCGTCCTGGAGCGTCTCGAAGACCGTGACGGCAATGATACCGTCGATCTGGAGCAACTCCTCTATACGTGGCCAGAATGGCTCGAGCGGATCGGCGCGGGTGCGCCAGTGGCGCTCCTTCTTCTTCTGGGACGGAAGCTGCGGATCGTTCTCGATCCGGCGTGCGCTGCGTTCGCTGATACCGGCCTTGGCAGCCGCGACGGCCTGGGTGTGTTGGCGACGATGGGTCATGAAGAGAAATACCTGCTGATCGGAAATGTGGTGGCCCGGCATCGCAAACCCATCGCTCGTTGTTCGATGAGTGTTCCGATACCACCGCCCGCCACAGCCCCGATCTGCCCCCCGAAAGAAGGGGAAAAAGATCGCCACCGGTTGTCTGGTCCGCTCTCCGGTCGGGGCTGCGCCCCTCCCTACGATCAGACCAGACAACCGATCCTACCGGCCATCATAGTCGCCGCTCAACCGGCCATCGTAGTTGTCGCCGCGCA
>NZ_JBMDKW010000033.1:0-2500 GCF_057809915.1 Sphingobium sp. FG11 | reverse complement strand
GTGAGATGCACTGTCGCCGAAATTCCAAGGGTTCCTGCTTAAAGCTAATCTGAGCAGGGTAAGCCGGCCCCTAAGACGAGCCCGAAGGGGGTAGTCGATGGGAACCACGTTAATATTCGTGGGCCTGGAGGTGAGTGACGGATGCCGTAACTGGTCAGGGCTTATTGGATTGCTCCTGGCTGGGAAGGTGTCCCAGGAAATAGCCCCTCCGTATAGACCGTACCCTAAACCGACACAGGTGGAATGGTAGAGTATACCAAGGCGTTTGAGAGAAGTATCCTGAAGGAACTCGGCAAATTGCCTCCGTACCTTCGGAAGAAGGAGGCCCCACATATGCGCAAGCACTTGTGGGGGGCACAGGCCAGGGGGTAGCGACTGTTTAGCAAAAACACAGGGCTCTGCTAAGTCGGCTTCAAGACGACGTATAGGGCCTGACGCCTGCCCGGTGCCTGAAGGTTAAGAGGAGGAGTGCAAGCTCTGAATTGAAGCCCAGGTAAACGGCGGCCGTAACTATAACGGTCCTAAGGTAGCGAAATTCCTTGTCGGGTAAGTTCCGACCTGCACGAATGGCGTAACGACTTCCCCACTGTCTCCAGGATATGCTCAGCGAAATTGAATTCTCCGTGAAGATGCGGAGTACCCGCGGTTAGACGGAAAGACCCCGTGCACCTTTACTGCAACTTCAGAGTGGCATTAGGAAAGAGCTGTGTAGCATAGGTGGGAGGCTTTGAAGCATTGACGCCAGTTGATGTGGAGCCATAGGTGAAATACCACCCTGCTGTTTTCTGATGTCTAACCTCGTACCGTTATCCGGTACAGGGACCCTCTGTGGTGGGTAGTTTGACTGGGGCGGTCGCCTCCTAAAGAGTAACGGAGGCGCGCGATGGTGGGCTCAGGACGGTTGGAAACCGTCTGTTAGAGTGCAATGGCATAAGCCCGCCTGACTGCGAGACTGACAAGTCGAGCAGAGACGAAAGTCGGTCATAGTGATCCGGTGGTCCCTCGTGGAAGGGCCATCGCTCAACGGATAAAAGGTACGCCGGGGATAACAGGCTGATGATTCCCAAGAGCTCATATCGACGGAATCGTTTGGCACCTCGATGTCGGCTCATCACATCCTGGGGCTGGAGCAGGTCCCAAGGGTTTGGCTGTTCGCCAATTAAAGTGGTACGTGAGCTGGGTTCAGAACGTCGCGAGACAGTTTGGTCCCTATCTGCCGTGGGCGTCGAAATTTGAGAGGAGTTGACCCTAGTACGAGAGGACCGGGTTGAACATACCTCTGGTGTACCAGTCGTTCCGCCAGGAGCGCAGCTGGGTAGCTATGTATGGACGGGATAACCGCTGAAAGCATCTAAGCGGGAAGCCTCCCTCAAGATAAGATTTCATCGAGCCGTCGTAGACCACGACGTTGATAGGCCGGATGTGGAAGTGCGGTAACGCATGAAGCTAACCGGTCCTAATGGCTCTGTTCGCGCTAGAGAGTCCCACCATCAACGACAATGCTGGATACAGCAACGTCAGCGATCGGTCGGTTATCAAGCCAGCCCAGATATATATTTACATCTAGACAAATTGTGCACGGTATCGATTAAAAACCCCTGTATAGGGCCCCATTGGACTAATACTCCAATGGGAACCCTTTATGCGCCTGCTTCATTGCTTGGTGACCATAGCGTCTGTGACCCACCCGATCCCATCCCGAACTCGGCCGTGAAACCAGTCTGCGCCGATGGTACTATTGCTCAAGCACTGGAAGAGTAGGGCGTCGCCAGGCATTGAAGCACGCGCATATACAGGAAACAAACCCATTCACAGGTCCGCAGGCGGCCGATCGACCTTCCTCAACGAAGGTTCGGCGGCCGCCCTTTTTTGTTTCTGCCCAGCCACATCGGCAACGGCAGCTTTGGTGGCGCGGGATGGAGCAGCCCGGTAGCTCGTCAGGCTCATAACCTGAAGGTCGTAGGTTCAAATCCTACTCCCGCAACCAAATCATCCCGCAAAGCGCTTCCGGCACAACCGGTAGCGCTTTTTTTATGCCCAAAGTCAGGAAAACTTCCTGACCTGCTCCCCGAAAATCGCCGCGAAACCCACCGTCAAAGCGGCGCGCAGGCCGCCTCAAGCCATGAGCGCGCCCCGCCCTCAAGTTGCGGTCCCACCACCTCCAAAACCCTCGCATGATAGACATCAAGCCAGGTCAGCTCGGCGGCAGTCAGCAGCGCGCGGTCAATGGCGTTGCGGTCGATCGGCGCAAAGGTCAGAGTCTCGAATCCCAGCATCTCCCGCTCCGCCCCCGGCACGTCACGGCTCTCCACCAGCACCAGATTTTCGATCCGGATGCCATAGCCGCCCGCCTTGTAATAGCCCGGTTCGTTGCTGACGATCATGCCCGCCGCCAGCGGCTCGTCCGCCCCGCCCGCCGTCGCGATCCGCTGCGGACCTTCATGTACCGACAGGAAACTGCCAACGCCATGGCCCGTGCCATGCGCGTAATCGAGACCTT